>JAEYNY010000109.1 GCA_023412275.1 Bacillota bacterium | reverse complement strand
TTATCATAAGAATCTCTATCGTTTCTTCTGTTATCTCTCTTTGGTCCTGGCATGTCTAACTCCTCCTATCAAGCACTCTTATCAGTGCTTATTATCATTTATAAAAAATTCTGTTAATTTCGGTTTTCAAAATACCATCTTAAAAAGGCAGTTCGTCATCCTCATCCATTGGATAGAATCCATCACCGGATGCGGCAGGTGTTTCAGAATAAGTTTTCTGCGTGGAACCACCGTTACCAGTTTCACCATTACGTTTACTGTCTGCAAAGTAAGTTTCCTCTGCAACAACCTCTGTAACGTAATGACGCTTTCCCTCATTATCGTCCCATGTTCTGGTCTGAATCCTACCAACGACAACAACCTGCAATCCTTTTATGAAATACTTTCCACAAAACTCTGCGCTCTTGTCCCATGCAACAACATTGATGAAATCAGCTTGTGGCTGTCCTTCTCTGGCAAAACGTCTGTTTACGGCAAGTGTAAAACTCGCAACTGCCGTATTGTTTCCACTGGTGTATCTTAGGTCTGGATCTTTTGTAAGTCTACCCATTAATACAACTTTGTTCATACTCCCACCTACTAATCCTTCTTTATTATGATATACTTGAGAATTTCTTCAGTGATTTTGTAGATTCTTTCTAATTCAGCAGGAAAATCTGGGCTTGATGAAAAGTTCGCAAGTACATAATAACCGTCGGTCTTATCATCGATTTCGTAAGCCATCTTTCTCTTACCCCATTCATCGATGTTCTCCAACTGAGCTGAAGTTTCGAGCAAATTTTTGAACTTTTCTACGAGAGCCTTTGTAGCTTCCTCGCCAACTTCTGAATTGATAATAAAGATAGTTTCATACTTCTTTAACATTATTGGTCACCTCCCCTCGGACTTTAGCGGCCCTGTGTCATGAGCACAGAGCAAGGATGTTATCTTAATTTATTTGTAACATACAATTTTGTATTTTATCATAGTGTACTAAAATAAGCAAGTCTTATTTTTTATCTGTTTGCATTTCAAAACCCAATTAACTTTATTATTGACTGATCTGTAAAAATTTTATATCATGTGGTTAAGAGATTTTGATAATGATTATCATTATCGCAAATGATTTTGGAGGGATTATTTATGAGCATAGTATTAGTAGGTGGGCATGACAGGATGCAGGATGAATATAAACAAATATGTTATAAACGGGGGCACCGTGTAAAGATTTATACTCAAATGCCTGCAAGATTTGATAAGGTTATTGGAAACCCTGACGGAATAGTCCTATTTACAGGTACAGTTTCCCATAAAATGATTCTCACTGCCCTTAGAGAAGCAAAGAAAAAGAAAATCAGTGTTTTTAGAAGTCATACAAGTAGTGCTAATTCCCTTGAAGAACTTTTAAACATAATGGAAGGTAATAAATGATAGCCACAACAAAGCTAGAGAATGTATGAAAAGTTTACCCATCCATATAATCAAAATTGGTTAATTTTCACAAATAAATATTGTCTTTTTTGGTTTTTTTTGATAATCTTATATGGTATTTATAATCTCAACCAATAAAATTAACGCTTTTTAAATAAGAAAAATATTTATAAATGATACTATGACGGCTTCCCACTTAATATAGAGTTAACTTTCATACTTAACCAAAGGCGGTGTTTAGTTTAGATGAGGATTAAGCAACTAATAATACTCCTTTTACTTACAAGTCTGATTATTATAGTTTTTTCATCCGGTTGCTCTTACAGAAAACCAGCCGAAAGTCCTGACAAAATAACCATTGGCCTCTCTATGGCTACCCTTCACGAGGAACGTTGGCAAAGAGACGTGGATGCTCTCACGGCAAAAGCCAAAGCTGAAGGAGCAGAGATTCTTTTCCGTAATGCAAACAATAACATAGACAATCAGATTACACAGGTTAAAAATTTGCTGTCACAGGGTATAGACATTCTTATAATTGTTGCCCAAGACTACGAAAAATCGCAGCAGGCTGTGCAACTGGCCAGAAGTAAAGGAATAAGGGTAATCTGTTACGACAGACTGATTAAGAATGGAAACACTGATTTTTATGTTTCTTTTGACAATATAAAAGTTGGCGAATATATGGCCTCCCTCATGGTATCAAAAGTACCCAAAGGTAATTACATAATAATAAACGGAGGCAAAACCGATAATAATAGCTTTATGTATAATAAAGGTTTTAAAAATATATTAGATAAGTACCTTTATGAAGGCACTATAAAAATTGTCGATGAAGTATGGGCTGATGACTGGAATACTGAGGACGCTTTTAAGTGTGTGGATAAGGCCCTCCGTGCAGGTAAAAAGATTGATGCAGTTATCGCGGCTAATGACGGTCTTGCCGGCTCAGCAATAGAAGCCCTTTCTAAAAAACACTTGTCAGGAAAGGTTTTTGTGGCCGGACACGACGCCGACATATCCGGTTGTCAGCGAGTAGCCGAAGGTACTCAGTTATTGACGATTTATAAACCTATTGACCAACTGGCTGAAAAGGCAATTGCTGTTGCCATGGGTCTTTTAAAAAATGATTACTATGCCAGTAATAAATTTATTAATGACGGTGAATATGACATTCCTTATGAGATGGTAGAACCTGTGGTAGTCACAAAGGATTCCCTTGTTGACACTGTTATACGTGCAGGGTTTCATAAGCTTGAGGATGTATACAGGCATGTCCCAAAAAGCCAATGGCCAGGAAAAAAATAGTACTCATGTAAATACTATTTAGGTAAACTTATCGGCATTATTAATTTCCTTATTATGTTATAATAGTGGTAATAGAATTTGCCCCTAAGTTTTAATTCAGAGGTGTTACATGAGAAAAAATTTGGTTCAAGCAGCTACAAATATTATAAATGGTGAATGTAAAGATCCTCACTCATACCTTGGAATGCACCTCATGGGTGTAGAAGGTAAGAATCTTCAAATCGTTGTCAGAGTGTATCAGCCAACCGCTAAAATGGTTGAGCTTTTAGATATTTCCGCAGGCAACTCGTTTCCAATGAAAAAACTGTGTAGTGATGGAATATATGAAATAACATTTCCGGACAGAAGTGATATTTTTGAATATCAGCTTAAAATAACAGACCTTTCTGGAAACAGCTTCACAACACATGACCCGTACAGTTTCTGGCCTTTTATCTCAGAATTTGATACACATCTCTTTAATCAAGGAAATCACCACAGGATTTACGAGAAACTAGGCGCGCATGTCATGACTCATAACAATGTAAAAGGAACCCTTTTTGCGGTGTGGGCTCCTTGTGCCAAGCGTGTAAGTGTTGTAGGAGATTTCAATCAGTGGGATGGCCGTAGACATCAAATGCGTGAACTGGGTTCATCAGGTGTCTGGGAATTATTTATTCCACTTGTATCAACCGGTGATTTATATAAATTTGAGATTAAGACCCCTGATGACAATCTGATTTTCAAGGCTGATCCTTATGCTTATTACGCTGAAAAAAGGCCTGAGACAGCCTCAATTGTTATGAACATAAATAATTACTCTTGGTGTGATGACCAATGGATGAGTGTCAGAGAAGAAAAAGATGTATTCAATAGTCCAATGTCAATATATGAACTTCATCTGGGAACATGGTCAACTGCCGCAGAACCTGATGAAAATGGTGACATATACATTAATTACAGAATCATTGCTGATAGACTAATTCCGTATATAAAAGATATGGGATATACTCACATTGAACTGTTGCCCGTCGCTGAACATCCATTTGATGGTTCCTGGGGATATCAGGTTACGGGCTATTATGCTGTAACAAGCCGTTACGGAAAACCTGAAGATTTCATGTACTTTGTTGACATGTGCCATCAAAATGATATAGGAGTCTTGCTAGACTGGGTTCCGGCCCACTTTCCTAAAGATGCCCACGGCTTGGCCCGGTTTGACGGAACAGCCTTGTACGAGCATTCAGACCCACGTCTTGGAGAACATCCTGAATGGGGTACCCTTGTTTTTAACCATGGAAGGAATGAGGTACGGAATTTTCTCATATCAAATGCTGTATTCTGGTTTGAAAAGTACCATATAGACGGCTTGAGAGTAGATGCCGTTGCATCTATGATTTACCTGGACTATGCTAAAAAACCTGATCAGTGGATTCCAAACAAATATGGGGGAAATCTTAACCTAGAGGCTGCTGATTTTCTAAAACAGCTTAATACAACCGTATTCAGTTACTTTAAAGGCATAATAATGGTAGCTGAGGAATCCTCCTCATGGCCTATGATTACCAAACCTCCTTATATGGGCGGTCTGGGATTTACCTTCAAATGGAATATGGGCTGGATGAATGATTTCCTTAAATATATAAAAATGGACCCAATCTATAGGAAATACCACCACAATCTTATAACTTTTTCATTAATGTACGCTTTCAGTGAAAATTATATCCTTGTTTTGTCTCACGACGAAGTTGTACACGGCAAATGCTCCATGTTAAGCAAACAGCCGGGAGATTACTGGCAGAAGTTTGCTGGGCTTCGGGCCACTTATGGTTACACCTATGGTCACCCGGGTAAAAAGCTTCTGTTTATGGGCGGCGAATACGGACAATTCATTGAATGGAACGATAAAAAAGGCTTAGATTGGCACCTGTTGGATTATGATATGCATAAAAAGTTGCAAACCTATGTCAAGGATTTGAACACTTTGTATAGAGAAAACAAGGCTTTATATGAAGTGGATTTAAGCTATGACGGGTTTGAGTGGATAGACTGCAATGATAACGACCACAGTGTTGTTTCCTTTATAAGAAAGGGCCGGGACTACCACGATATGCTTATATTTGTTTGCAATTTTACACCTGCGGTTAATTATAATTATTGCATCGGTGTACCTTTTGATCTGGAATATGAGCTTATTATGAACAGTAACTATGAAAAATATGGTGGGTATGAACCGGATGATTCAAATAAAATATGTACGGTGATTAACGAATCTCTACATGGAAGACCCTTTAAACTTTGTCTTACAATACCGTCATTTGGTGTACTTGTTTTCAGACCGATATTTAAAGACTCCTGAGTATAACTCAGGAGTCTTTAAATATGTTATATATTGAAATTTACAAAGCTTCCTTCTTTGTTTGGAATTACTTCCAAAACTGATTGTATTCTCTCTTTTATTTCCGTTACATGTGAAATTACACCTACCAAACGGCCTGTTTTTTGGATCTCAGTGAGACATTCGATAGCACTGTCCAGAGATTCCGGGTCAAGTGAGCCAAAGCCCTCATCAACAAACAGGGTATCAAGGCTAATCCCTCCGGAATAGGACTGTACAACATCCGCTAAGCCAAGAGCGAGAGCAAGTGAAGCTTTAAAACCCTCTCCTCCCGAAAGAGTCTTAACATGACGTGCCTTTCCAGTATAATTGTCAAAAACCTCAAGTTCCAGCCCCTGTTGAGCCCGACCTTTTCCTTTTTCTTCTTTTCTCTTTAAATAGTATCTTGAACCGGTCATCTTGGTCAGTCTATGGTTTGCAGCAATTATAATCTCGTCAAAGTATGCTGCCAACACATATCTCTCAAATGTTATCCTTTGCGGATTATTCCCTTTTGCAACATTAGCAAGTTTGCCTATTATTGAATATTTTTCCTCAAGCTGTTTTAGTTTTTCAGTGGTACTCGTTAACTGCTTTATTGTTTTTGAGTTGTTGTCAAATCTGGAAAACACTATGTTATGTCGTTCCTGTAGCACTTGCTGTTTTTTTCCTAGCTCTGCATAGCGTGCATTTAGCATGACAATATCCTGTGTTTCCAGCCCTTTTGTTTCCTCCTCAAGACGCCTATACAAATCATTTATTGATTTTAAGTTTTGATAGTACGTATTTATTTCCTGCTGGAGTATATTAATTTCCTCCTGAGTTTTTTTCATATTCAAAAATTGCTCATAATCTGAAAAATTAGAGTACTCAAGTTTTTCCTTTAAAAGCTTTTCCAACGTGACAAATTCTTTCCTGCCTTCCTCTATGGAAGATACCTTCACAGCTACTTCTTTTTCAGCTCTGTTTACAGCTTCTCTGGCGGACTCATAGAGTTTTTTAAGCTGCTCGTATTGTTCCCGGTATTTATTTATTTTAGCTCTTTGTTCTTCAATTCTGGCTTTTAGCTTTGATGCCGAGCGTATATCTTCCGAAATCTCCTTCTCAATAGCTTGTGCTTCGGTTTGCAGTCTTGTAATCTCTTCAGATATACTGGACTTTCGTTCTGTCAGGTTCTGAACAGTCTCTTCCAGTACTTTCAGCGTATCTCGAATTTCAGCATGTTCCTTTTCTAACGAACCTTTTTTGTCTGTGAATTCTTTTTTTGATTTATACTGAGCTTTTAATCCAACAGTTTTTTCTTTCAGTTCGACCCCCGTTGTATTTATATGCCCAATAACTGTCTCAAATCGTCCACTCTCCACCAAAACGATATTATCGTAAATTATTATGCCATCATCAAGAGCATTAAGTCTGCTGAGTATCTCTTGACGTTTACTTTCTACACTTCCATTTAATTCGGAAATCTCCTTGGATTTTTCTGTCCTGAGCTCTGTTAACTTGGAAAATTCCGATTTTTTGTCCCTAATCTGCTCTTCTGTGGGAATACAAGACGGCATTTCAGCGGGCTTTGGATGGTCAAAGGCTCCACACACAGGACAAGGCGAATTTTCCCTCAGGGTTTTAGCAAGTATTCCTGCCTGCCCTCGTATATAATTGTCCTCCATCAATTCAAGTTCGCTTCTGAATTCATAAAAATCCTTTTCAAAGGAAACAAACTCAGCTCTCCTATTTTCGAGGCTACCTATTTCTTCCTGACATACCCCTATAAGCTTTCTAATTCCATCAAGCTCCTTAAGAAGCTTTGTATTTTCTGATATTTTTTTTTCAAGGCTAATACATTCAGACTCGGTGGTATAAACCAGTTTCAGATTTTCCGCCTGCTGGCCTTCTCTCGCTTTGTTTGACTCCAGTTCCTTTAGTGTCTTTTCAAGTTCTTGGGTCAATTTAGTGTATTCTCCCCTGGCAGCATCCAAATGCTTTAATCCCTTATCATATTGGATAACCTTTGGGAGCATTTTTTCCAGTAAAGCAAACTCGGTTTCATGTTTCTTAATTTCAGGCTCCAAACACATATGAGTATTTAAGCTCTCCTCTGTATTTCTGAACTCTGACTTCCTTTTTTCAAGTTCCTTCTTTGCCAACTCCAATTCTCCGGCCTTTATTTCCAGTGCCTTCTCGACTTTCCTGCACTGTTCATCAACTTCACTTATTGGCAAAGTTTTTCTAGCATACTCAAGAATTTTTTCCTTTTCAAGAAATTCGCCCTCTCTCGACTTAAGATCTCCGTACTGTTGTTTTGTTTGTTCCCTGTCTGAGAGCTTTTTGTTTATTTCTGTGCATCTCGTAATCTCTTTCTGGAGGATGCCTTGTTCTTTTACCGTTTCATTTAATTCAGCCTTAATCTCATCTATTATTGACCTGTCCCTTTGCATCAGCTGTTGAATACAAGTAATGAATTGGTCTATATTAACATTTTGAGTATTCCTAAGTTCAACCAGCGTTTGATCATCACCCACATCAAGATGGTTTATATGGGTAGCTATCTGAGTTTTTAAGTCGTGAACGGATTTCTCCAAATCGGCTCTGTCTTCATCAAGTCTCTTTTGAATTTCAGCAAAATCCTCGGTTCCGAATATTTTTCTGAATATAACTTCCCTATCACTACTGTCGGATTCCAGAAGTTTTCTGAACTCTCCCTGAGGAAGCATTACAATTTGTTTAAATTGTGATTTATTAATACCAAGAAGTTGATTTATACGCTCGTCTACATTTATTATTTTGGTAATTAGCGTCCCATCCGGCATCAGAAGCTCCGCATCGGCATTTCTTAAAGTATAGCCCTCTCCTCTTAACTTCTTTTGTTCCTGTTGTGGAGATCTTCTTATCTTAAAAATTTTTCCTTTAAGTTCAAATTCCAGTTCAACAAATGTTTCCGCTCCCGGTTCTGCAAAGTCACTTCTTAGGCTGTCCCTGTCTCTGCTGCTTCCTGAGGCCTCACCGAAAAGAGCAAAACTGATAGCGTCAAAAACGGTAGTCTTTCCAGCTCCTGTTGGACCAGATATTACGAATATCTGTTCTTTAAGGGTAGTAAAATCGATAAACTGTTCTTTTGCATACGGTCCAAAGGC
Source organism: Bacillota bacterium (assembly GCA_023412275.1). Lineage (GTDB taxonomy): Bacteria > Bacillota > Clostridia > Acetivibrionales > DSM-1351 > Ruminiclostridium. The sequence goes on along the minus strand of JAEYNY010000109.1, from coordinate 38,540 downwards.
ACTAATTGTAAGTTTTAACGGTTTCATTTACACCCTCCTGTTTCTACCTCTCCTATTACCCTCTCCACTACTTTCAGTTCCTCCAGGGTCAAAGGTTCTCCCTGTATAGAGTTATAGAATTCCTGAAACAGCTCTATTTTAGCCTTGGATTTATAACCCTCGGATGCAGAAGTTTTGTTATCATCCCGGTTCATTACGCTTTCCTTGGTAAGTCCCATTACATTAGGATAAACGCTTCTTAGCTTTGATATGGGATCAATAAGCTCGCCCTTATCTGTTAATATTGCATATATATAGTCATCTGTATTTGCGGCACCGTACACCTCAGGCTTCAAAAGCTCGCCAATGGGGCCTTTTATTATGCGCATACCTCTTTTTGGTTTTAGTTCTATTAACCTTACATGAGAATTACCGCCACCGTCAATTTCAACTACATTTATACCCTTCTTCTGGTTAACCTCCGAAAATGAGTATTTCAATAAAGAGCCGGAATACCTTATATTATCCGCACCTGCCCGTTGAGGTGCATGGAGATGTCCAAGAGCAGTGTAGCTAAAGGAGTTAAAGTGCTTGGAATCAACTACATCCGTCCCCCCAATACTAAGGGGTCTCTCAGATTCACTTGTAATTTCTGCTTGTCCGCCAAGATAAGTTATGTAGCCATGTGTAATCATTACACTTCTCTCATTTTCATACATTCCCTGTCCAACTTTTTCAACAAGTTTTTTCATGGCATCGTCATGGGTAGATATTTCGCTATCCTGCAAAATATGTTTTATATTACGGGGGTCTGAATAAGGTAAAAGGTAGAAACTAATAGGCCCAAAACCATCCTCTAAAACCACTTTGCGTACATTACCGTCAAAACTACCCGCAATATGTAACCCGTTATTCGTTAAAATTCTGCTGGCGAAAGATAAACGTTCAGCACTGTCATGATTTCCAGCAATAGCAAGAATAGGAACCCTGAGTTCAAGAAGGACAGTGTTGAAAACTCTGTCCACCAGTTCAATTGCATCTACAGGTGGTATGCTCCTGTCAAATATATCTCCTGCAATTACCAAAGCATCTGGTTTTTCATCTGATATAACGGATATAAGTTGATTGAGTATATACTCCTGATCCTCCAGCATACTGAACTCATTTACAATTTTCCCAATATGCCAGTCTCCTGTGTGAATTATTTTCATTTTGTCCCTCCCCCGGCTAAATATTAACTACACATTCCTTTGTTGTGCTTTCAGTTGTCATACCTACAGGATAAATAACATTAATGGCACCTTTTAGTATTTCAAACTCAATTTGCTTTCCTGTAAGAATTTCTCCATCTATATTAAGTGCAATAGTATCTTTACTCTCAATTTTTATTTTCTTTGCTCTTTTAAAGCTTACATATTCTATTTCTCCATGTTCACCTTTCATATACTTTGGAAACAATGTTAATATTTTAAGTCTGTTGACCTCTCTTACCAAACATATATCCAACAATCCGTCATCCAAAGCTGCATCTGGGGCAGGTAACATCCCTCCCCCGTAAAACCTACCATTGGCAACTGCTGCAAGAAGTATTTTTAAACTAATTTCCTCATTATCTATAGTGACTTTTACTTCACTTATTTTGTTTTTAAAAATTGTATATATTAATGAAAACAAGTATGCCATACTTCCCGGTATACACGGCAGCCTTTTAAATTTCTGTGCATTATAAACAACATCGGCATCAAACCCTATTGAGGAAATATTTATAAAGTACTTCCCGTTCGCCCTTGCCAAATCAATACTTCTTTCCTTTCCTCGTATGGTATCAGCTACTATTTCCTTGCCCTGATATCCTCCATGTATGCTTCTTATAAAATCATTACCCGAACCGGCCGGTATAACCCCTAAAGAGGCTTTAGTTCCTGCTATTCCGTTTACAATTTCATTTATAGTCCCATCCCCACCAATTGAGTATATCCTGTTTTTTTCATTTACTGAGTATTCACGGGCTATTTTTGTTGCATGCCCCGGATATTCAGTTATCTTTATTACATACTTATCGGGCTTCCCCTTGAAATAGTCCCGGATAACCGGTATAAGCTCTAAAGCCTTTCCCTTCCCGGCAGCGGGATTTATTATAAATACGTGCTTCACATTACTACCTCCTGTATGGGGTTATTATCAGGACAAAAGTTCTTTTCTTTCTTAAAGTAATTATATTTTATCATAATTTAAGGGACATATTAAAATATAGAAGTTTCCAGTGTAGACTATGCACCAATTGGTAAAAATTATTTTTATTAAATGGTTGCTTTTTGTGTTGATATGTATTATCATATTATGTGCGTCATGTTTTAGATGCAAAGTAAATGCGCCCGTAGCTCAATTGGATAGAGCGTCTGGCTACGGACCAGAAGGTTGTGGATTCGATCTCTGCCGGGCGCGCCAAAATAAAAACCTCTGAAATTAATTTCAGAGGTTTTTATTTATTCTTTCAATCCCTGTCGCTAATTGTCATATTTTAACATTTTATTAGTAAAATATAATTATAATGTCAAATATTTGACATTATTCCATATTTAATAGTATACTATATATACGTGATTAAATATCTGTTTTTAATTGTAATTTAAGTGTTAATGGCCATTTAGTAAACTAATGGTACGATCAACTTAAGTTATTTCTAAAGTTTTACTTTTGGCATTTTAGTTTTCTTTAATTACTTTCCTAATGTTTAATTTTATAAAATTATAAGGGAGATTTGTATCATGTTTAAACTGATGGATAATGCCAAAATAAGGGTAAAACTTGTGTTATTGATATTTGCTATGATTATTGGAATGATTCTTGTAGGAAGTATGGGCTGGGTTCAGACCCTAAAGGCACAAAGAGATCTTGACACCATGTATAATGATAATCTTAATCAGGTTGCAAGTCTAAGTAACGCCGGAACTGCTTTAATGACAGACTTTACGAATATCTTAAGACTTATTGCGTCTGACAATACCAGTTACCAAATGGCTGTTCTAAGTGATATTATAGGAAAAGAGAAAAATCTGGATAACAGCATTAAAAAAATTTCTACTACAAATTTAGATTCTAATGGACAAAAGATATATTCATCCATACAAGAGAACTTAATAGCATGGAAAGATATCAAGAACAAAATTATTGAATTATCCACATCAGGTAAAACCTCAGAGGCATCTGCCATCTATAGCGATAAAGGTGATACTGTATTTCGTAAACTTGAAGCTAATGTAACCAGTCTTATAAATGCCAACATGAAAGAAGCTTCGGATGTTTATGAGAAAAGTCTTGATTCCGCAAGACAATCATCCCTTTTTTTGATTATTTTGATAATAGCCGTTTCCCTTGTCTGTATAATGATAGGAGTTGTAATTGCCAGATCTATAACAAAGCCAATATCAACTATTGTTTCTATTATAAGAAAAACAGCCGGTTTTGATTTGGTTTTTGATGAATCATACAATTCATTAATTAAGCGTAGAGATGAAATCGGGATAATAATTAATTCCATATCAGATATGAGGCACTCCTTGCACGATACTATTACCAAACTACATAATATTTCAGGTACAATGGCTGCAAATTCTGAAGAACTGACTACTTCTACTTCCGAGAGTACAAAGAGTATTACCCAGGTAACAGCATCCCTTGATGAAATTGCAAAAGGGAATGCCAACCAGTCAGAAGTTGTAAGTAAAACCAGTGAACATATTACAGAAATTGCAGGGCACATATCGAAAGCAAATGATGCAACAACCGAAAATGAGAAAGCTGTAATACTGTCACTGGAAGCTGTATCGGAGGGCTACGATGCAATATTATTAACGTCTGAAAAGGTACAGGAGAATATATCTGTATCTGAAGAGGTAAATAAGTCATTGTCAGACTTAAGCAAATCTATTATTAAGGTAGGTAGTATAACCGATGTAATAAATTCTCTAGCAGCACAAACTAACCTTTTGGCGCTAAACGCTGCTATAGAGGCTGCCAGAGCAGGAACAGCCGGCAAGGGCTTTGCAGTGGTCGCAGATGAAGTACGCAAACTGGCTGAAGAATCCTCCTCCGCTGCTAAAGAGATTAATTCCATAGTTCAGGCGATAATAGCAAATAATGCTATGACATCACATAACATGGAAAGGGCAAAAGAACTGGAAGCTGAGCAATCCTTTGCTGTTGACACTACAAAACATGCTTTTGATAAAATAAGAATATCCGTAGAGGCTATTGCAGAAAAAACCAAAGAAGTATCTGAGATGTTAACTACAATCGATAAGGCCTCCAGAGAAATTTCAAGCCATACACATGACCTGGCAACTTTAGCTGAAGAATCCGCAGCCAGTTCCGAAGAGATTTCAGCGTCAAGTCAACAGCAGCTTTCCGCTATGGAGATAATAGCAAAGGCTTCAAGTGATTTGTCCGATATGGCTCAACAATTGGATAATGAAGTCAATAAATTCATACTATAAATTCCTAATAAAAAATAAGTTCCTTACAAAAATAGTAGCTGGCTCAACCGGCTACTATTTTTGTAGTTAAAATTAATTCATGTTACCAATCCTTACATGAGCTTACTTTAAACATCATCTCCTATGTCCTTTTCTATTCTCAGGGAGTTGCTGTTGTTCCGGAAGTTCACCGCTAATAATGGCTTTGGATAGGGCATCATTGACAGCATTAACTATGCCTGTTGAGGTAAACGTGGCACCAGATATAGCATCCACTTCTAAGCTTTGACTCTCTATAATTTCCTGAGGTACTGCATCCATTGCTTTTTGATAATATCTAGAATTCACTTCATTGTGATTTGTGATTTCAATACTGGTTATTTTGTTACCCTTTACTGTAACACTAACTGTTAATCCAGGTCGAAATCCATTAGCTTCCCCCTCATACACACCATCTTTTAGTTCTGCTCCTGCAAATTGTTTGTTAAAGGTACTTAATGTCTCTTCACTAATTATAGCTGGTTCCACTACATTTGTTTCTTGCGCTCCAAACAAAAGTTTTGGCCCTTGTATACCAACATCCGCAATATGAATAACAAGAACAAGTAAAAAGCAAACCGTTAAAACTCTATGATAATATATCCAACCTCGATATTTATTAAAGTATTTTCGAAACATCCAATTTAAGCCTAATAATATGGAAACGATCCATGCAAATGTTCCGAAATTGAATTTCAATACGGGTTGTGATGAAAATAAACCATGAGCTAGCCCTGTAACTACAAGTAATACGCCTAAGTATTTATGATATTTCCTCAGTTTTTGGTTTGCAGTTTTAACTACATTTTGCCAGTGATTGGACTTATTGATACTTTTCCTTAAAAGATAAATAATTGACAACAAAACTGAGAGTATAACTGATATCCACGCAAATCCAAAATTAAGTAGTAAATTCATTATTTTCTCCTGTTCACCAAAACTTATAAATTCATTCTAAATGTGATATGTGATGAGAAAGTGACAGACATGTAAATATTTTTTGACGACTAAGATTTAAGTATTTGTTATCTGTTTAACTATTTTTACTTTATTAATGTTTTGCTTTATTATGTTAACGTATTATTAGATTAATGAATTAATGGGTATTTTTACCAAAAAATAAACTTTTGGATTGGCTAGTATTAACAAAACCTTGAAACCCGCTTAGATACAATATTTTACAAGAGTCAATATGTGAATAAATTATTGAACTTTCCTTCATTTTGGTGTATATTTCGGCATTATAAAGACATTTTTTGATATCTTATGCAAGTTGCACATCAATTTGTTTTCCTGAATGACAATGTCGTCATTAAGCTGTATTCAGATTGATTGTTTTTTTTGTGCCCAAAATAGGTCTGTAATTATGTCCAGTAACGATTGTTATTGGTATTAACTTTATTAATATATACTTAAAAAAGCCGCGTTATATAATCGCGGTTAGGAGGTCTTTTATGGCAAAATATATAATCAAAAGGCTATTGGTCTCTCTTTTGACTTTATGGATTATGTTCACACTTACATTCTTTCTAATGCATTTTGTACCAGGTAATCCATTCATAGGTGAAAAGAAGATGACTGCCGAAATGTTAGCAAACCTAAATGCAAAATATGGTTTGGACAAGCCTTTAGGGGTTCAGTATCTTAATTATGCAAAGAACGTGCTTCATGGTGATTTCGGTCAGTCAATACAATTGATTGGTCAGGATGTAAAAGACATAATAGCTCAAAAGTTCCCTTATTCACTCAGGCTTGGTATTTTTGCCAGTGCTTTGGCAATGGTTATTGGAACTGTTCTTGGTGTCTTGAGTGCACTTAAAAAGAATACTGCTGTAGACAGGCTTATTATGTTGATTGTCACTTTCGGAATTGCAGTTCCAAGTTTTGTTGTTGCTACTCTTAGTATGATAATTTTTGGTGTACAGTTACAAATACTGCCTACAATCAGTGATTTAAGCACTGTTTCCAGTTACATTTTACCGGGCTTTGCACTATCATTCTTCCCTCTGAGCTTTATAACCAGGCTCATGCGTTCATCTATGCTGGATGTTATAAATCAGGATTATATCAGAACAGCTCGCGCAAAGGGTCTTTCAGACAAGGTTGTTATATTTAAACATGCTTTGAGAAACGGAATTCTTCCTGTAGTGACTTATGCCGGACCAATGGTTGCATCAGTTCTTACAGGTTCATTTGTAATTGAATCCATATTTTCCATTCCGGGTTTGGGAAGTACTTTTGTTACCAGCATTACAGGAAGAGATTACACTACCGTAATGGGAGTAACAATTTTCTTCGGGGCAATTCTTATATTAATGAATTTCATTGTTGATGTAATATACAGATTTGTTGATCCTAGAATCAACATTATCAATTAAGGGGCGGGTGACATTAATGAACACTATGAATGATACAAAAGTTTTGGAAAAAAATTTATTTTTGCCTGCCACTGATGAGGAAAAGGCAACAGCTGAAATTATGCGTCCATCTGTTAGTTACTGGAGGGACGCATGGAACAGATTAAGAGCTAATAAAGTGGCTACCGGAGCTCTCGTTGTAATTATTTTGATAATTCTGGCTGCTATTATCGGACCACTAATTTCTCCATACACCTATGAGCAAATTCTTGAAGGTCAGGAAAATTTAAAACCAAGCATGCAACATATATTCGGTACTGACAGTCTCGGAAGAGACCTGTTCACCAGAACAATGATAGGTGCAAGAATTTCTCTTGCAGTTGGTGTAGTTGCGGCAGTAATGATTTCAATTATTGGTATTATCTACGGTGCAATCTCCGGATTTTTTGGAGGTTGGGTTGATAATATTATGATGAGAATTGTTGACATTGTTTATTCAGTTCCAACAATTCTTATAGTAATTCTTCTACAGGTGGTATTAAAAAAACCTATTGACAGTTACATTAAGTCGGGTCATGCCCCCGCCTTTCTCAACAGTATGGGTGTTGGCCTTATAAGTATCTTTTTGGTTATGGCTCTTTTATATTGGGTGGATATGGCCAGAATAGTACGTGGTCAGATTCTGGCACTTAAAGAGCAGGAATATGTTCTGGCTGCGAAAGTACTTGGTGCAAGTAACAGGTCAATTATATTCAAACATCTGATTCCTAACTGTATTGGTCAGATAATAGTTGTAACTACTCTCAAAATACCGGAAGCAATTTTCACAGAATCCTTCCTAAGCTTTATAGGTCTTGGTGTATCGTCACCTATGGCTTCTTTGGGTTCTCTATCTCAAACAGCTTTAAAGGGAATCTATTCATATCCTTATATGCTTATCTTCCCGGCAGCAGCTATCAGTGTAATTATACTGTCCTTTAACCTTTTTGGTGATGGACTGAGAGATGCTTTAGACCCTAGGATGAAAAAATAATTTTTTGTAATAATTGGAATGTTAGCATTGAAAGTTATGGGTATATCTTAAAATAATACGAGGTATACACTTTAGATAATTATTGGATGCCTTTTAAGGGGCAGGTGAGGTAATTGCTATGAATAATAAACTACTAGAAATAAATGATTTAAAGGTCTCATTTTTTACCCCGGCAGGTGAAGTTAAAGCCGTCAACGGAATAAGCTATTCACTTGAACCCGGTAAAGTTCTGGGAATCGTAGGAGAGTCTGGTTCGGGAAAGAGCGTTTCTTCTTATTCTGTTATCGGACTAATTGATAAGCCCGGAAAAATTGTAGGCGGAAGCATTACATTTGACGGTAAGGGTATTTCAAAAATGACTAAGCAGGAAAGGCTTCAGGTTGCCGGAAATGAAGTAGCAATGATATTTCAGGACCCTATGACATGCCTAAATCCTGTTTTTACCATAGGCAATCAGATTGCTGAGTCCCTATATCACAAGTATGGGAAAATATCTAAGGAAGAAGTTAAGAAAAGGTCAGTAGAACTTCTGTCTCTTGTAGGAATAAATGAGCCTGAGAAAAGGCTTTCACAATATCCGCATGAATTCTCTGGAGGTATGAGGCAAAGAGCTATGATTGCTATGGCCCTTGCAGGTGCACCTAAGCTGCTTATTGCAGATGAACCTACCACAGCGCTGGATGTTACCATTCAAGCACAGATTCTTGAACTTCTAAAGGATATACAGAAGAAAACCGGAATGGCCATTGTGCTGATTACCCATGACTTGGGAATTGTTGCTGATATGGCAGACGATATTATAGTTATGTATGGCGGAAAAATAGTTGAACAGGGAACAGTTTACAGCATATTCAAGAACCCCCGTCATCCCTATACAAAAGGACTTCTACGTTCATTACCAGACTTGAACGTAAAGGGATCGAAGCTTATTCCCATTAAGGGAAATCCAATTGACTTGCTTCACCTTCCTTCCGGATGTGCTTTTGCCCCTAGATGCGAGGAATGTCTGAAAGTTTGCATTGGCAACATGCCTGAAGCCTACAAAGAAGATGATGGTCATACTACTTCATGCTGGCTGATGGATGAGAGGGCAAAAGAAAGTATGGAGGTGCAGAAAAATGGAAAATAACTTAAATGCAAATAAATCAACTCTGGTTGAAATCAGAAACCTGAAACAATATTTCACTATAAAAAACAGTGTAGGTAAAAAGGGATATGTAAAAGCTGTTGACGATGTTACCTTTGATATTTTCAAAGGTGAAACACTAGGCTTAGTTGGTGAGTCGGGTTCCGGAAAAACTACTTTGGGACGATCAATGCTGAGAATATATAATCCCACAAGCGGTACTGTAAAAATAGACGGTATTGACATTACGAAATTTCAAGGAAAGAAGCTTCTCCCATACAGAAAGAAAATGCAATATATCTTTCAGGATCCATACGCATCTCTGGACCCGCGTATGACAGTATCAGATATTGTTGGAGAAGCATTGGATATACATGGTTTGGCAGGTTCCAAAAGTGACAGAGCAGATAAGATAAGAGAGCTTCTTACACTTGTAGGCCTTAATACAGAACATGCATCCCGTTATCCCCATGAATTTTCAGGCGGTCAGCGTCAAAGAATAGGTATTGCCAGAGCAATCGCAGTACAGCCGGACTTTATAGTTTGTGACGAACCTGTGTCAGCTCTGGACGTATCTATCAGAGCACAGATAATTAATACACTTGAAGAAATGCAGGACAGGCTGAACCTGACATATCTGTTTATTTCCCATGATTTGGGTGTAGTAAGACATACATGTGACAGAGTTGGTGTTATGTACCTTGGCCATATAGTTGAGTTGGTTGAGTCTGAGGAATTGTACAAAAATCCTCTGCACCCTTATACCAGAGCATTACTCACAGCTATTCCGGAGCCTAATCCTGATACTGCAAAGAAGCGTAACCGTATTATCCTTAAAGGAGAAATACCTTCTCCGGTTAATCCGCCGTCAGGATGTAAATTCAGGACAAGATGTCCTTATGCAAAAGATATTTGTTCTCAAAAAGTACCTGAGTTGTCAGACTGTGGAAACGGTCATTATGTTTCTTGTCATTTTGCAGGAAAAATATAGCTGATTTAATTTTTCCATATTGCAAGGAAGTAATATAAAAAGACTCGTATGCTCCGATGAGGTGGACATTTGGATCATAAAATAAAAAGTGCTGAATAAAACCTTTTTATTTACGGGAAAATATTCGTGTTGCAAAAATGGATTTTTGAACTATAAATATCTATTTAATAAAAAAATAATAGGGGGTATGAAACAATGAAAAGAATATTAGCTCTTGTACTTTCACTGGCTACTATACTAACCGTATTCGCGGGCTGTGGAAGTTCTTCTAGCAATACTAAAGGCATTAATGCAAGTATTGCATCAGAGCCAGCATCTATAGATCCTTCACTTAATAAGTCTCTGGATGGCGGTACTTACATCAACTGTGCTTTTGAAGGTTTAACTACTTATGACAAAGAAGGTAAAATCGTTCCTGGAACCGCTGAAAAGTGGGACGTAAGTGCAGATAACAAAGTTTATACATTCCATATCCGTAAGGATGCAAAATGGTCAGACGGTAAAGCTGTAACTGCAAATGATTTTGTTTACTCTTGGAAGAGAGCAATTGACCCTAAAACAGCTTCCGACTATGCTTATTACCTGTATTTTATTAAGAATGGCGAAGCTATCAACGCTAATGGTGCTGATATCAATACATTAGGAGTTAAAGCTATAGATGATAACACTCTTGAAGTAACTCTTGAGAATGTTTGCCCATTCTTTACTGAAATCGTAGCTTTCCCAACTCTTGTTCCTTTGAGAGAAGATGTTGTATCAAAAAATCCGGACAAATGGACTCTTGATCCAAAGACTTATATCGGAAATGGTCCATATGTTTTGACAAGTTGGAAACACTCTTCAAAGTTAGTATTTGAGAAGAACGAAAACTACTGGGGTAAAGATACTATAGTTGCTCCAAAGATTGAATGGTTGTTAATGAATGATACAAATGCTATTCTTGGTGCATTCAAGAACAAACAGATAGCTTTTGCAAGAAACATACCACATGATGAAATGCCTGCAGAGAAAGCTGCTGGAAATCTTCAGATTTTACCACAGCTTGGAACTTATTACTTGGCTCTGCTTAACACTAAAGCACCATTTGATAACCCAAAGGTTAGAAAAGCAGTATCTCTCGCAATTGACCGTAACTACATTACTGAAAAGGTTAGAAAATCAGGCGAAACCCCTGCATCAGGCTTTGTACCTTACGGTATAGCTGATGTTAGCCAATCACCTGACTTCCGTACAAAAGGCGGAGATTTCTACTCAGTAAAACCTGAGGATTACCAGAAGAATGTTGCTGAAGCAAAGAAACTCTTAGCTGAAGCAGGATATCCTGACGGAAAGGGTTTCCCAAAAGTAACCTATGGTTTAAGTACAGGTGCAGGTCACGAAGCCGTTGCTGAAGCAATTCAACAGCAGTTGAAGACAAATCTGGGAATCGAAGTTGAAATTCAGGCTCAGGAATGGAATGTATTCCAAGAGTCCAGAAAGAATGGTCTGTTTGATATCGCTCGTGATGGTTGGATTGGAGACTACATGGATCCTTCAACATTTATGGATCTGATAACTTCAACTAACCCACAGAATGACTCAAAATATAAGAACCCTGCATATGATAAGGCAATCGCCGATGCTAGGAAAGAAACAGATCCTGCAAAGCGTATGCAACTGTATCATGACGCAGAAAAGCTTCTCATGGATGAAGCCGGAGTAGCACCTATATTCTTCTATACCGACCCAATCGTTATAGACAAGAATTTACAAAACTATGTAGTAACCAAGCTCGGATTTGTATATTTAAACTGGGCATCATTCAAATAAAAACTAAGAACAATGTAAAAACCGCGCGGTTCAAAATGAACCGCGCGGTTTTTTTATTGAAATATCATTATCACACTGTTTCTGCTACAGGTGGTGTGTATACTCTGGTAGCAAGTTCTGCATCCAGCATAAGCAAAGCATGGGGGTCATTCTTTATTAACTGAAGTTTTCTCAGAACCTTGTCAACTGTTGCTTCCTCTTCAACCTGCTCAGTTACAAACCACTGGAGAAAAGAATTTGTTCCGTGATCCCTTTCGGCCAGTGCATTATCTACCAGATTGTATATGGATTTTGTAACCTCCTGCTCATGTTTCAATGTGTGGTCAAATATTTCCTCGGGATTATTGAATTTATCTTCGGGCTCATCTACCTGATATAGTTTGACCTTTCCTCCTGCCTGAGTAATATAGTTGAAAAATTTCATTGCATGGTCACGTTCTTCCTGAACCTGTACATGAAAGAAATTTGCAAATCCATCAAGATTCTGGTGTTGGAAATATGCTTCAAAACCAAGATATAAGTAAGCAGAGTAAAATTCTTTCTGAACCTGTCTGTTTAATAAATCATTCATCTTATCACTAATCATAGTAATCCTCCTTAACCTCGAATAGGTTTTAGTTAATTCCATTTAATAGTATGTTTATACCAACCTTTTTTTATAACAAAACAAATTATTCGTTTATTTTATAATTATTACTAATAAATTATCGGTCCTTTATATGATATAATTATTTTAATAATTACTTTATAAAGATTATACTAAAATAACGTTTACGGGAGTCAAAATGTATTTTGAGGATTTCAAGTCATTACTTTACTCTGACACACTGGTGTCAGATATTTTTATCAGCCAGTATATGCCTTCCATGGACAGCACATGTGTAAAGGTATATATTTATATGCTGTTCCTTTGCAAACATAATAAGAAGGTAACCTCGGATGAACTTGCAAAGACCCTTAACCTGTCTCTGGATGAGGTTAAATCTGCCTTAACCATCCTTGATAATCTGGAGGTTATCACTTGGGTAGAAGACAAAATACAGCTCAGTGACTTAAAGGAAGCCGAAATACAAAGAATGTACAAGCTAAAGTCTGTTTCTACACCTGAGCAAGCTAATGCTAACTTTGAGAAGAACAAAAGCAGAAACAACACACTGTCCGCAATTAATTCAAAGTTTTTTCAGGGGCTTATGGCTCCAAACTGGTATCTGACTATAGATAACTGGTTTACTATATACAAGTTTGACGAGGATGTCATGTACACCCTTTTCAAATACTGCCATGATAATAATACCTTCCACAAAAGTTATATAGAGGCAGTTGCAACAAACTGGCATAGAAGGGGTATTCAGAACTTTTTTGACCTTGAAAAGTACTTTGAAGATATGTCACAAGTGCGTGGCATTAAAGGTACTATTATAAAGAAGCTTCGTCTTAGAAGAGCCCTCACAGAATACGAAAGTGAGTATGTAGAAAGATGGGTTATAGATTATAAATACGGGTTTGATGTTATTGAACTAGCCTTGAAAAAAACTGTAGGCAAGACAAATCCTGACTTTAAGTTCCTTAACAGTGTATTAACCCGTTGGCACGATTTAGGACTGGTAACTGCTGAAGAAATACTTGGATATGAAAACAGCTTAAAGTCACAGCCACAAACAGGCCAGAGCACACAGAAAGCTAAGCCTAAACAGTCTCAAAGAGATAATTTTGAGCAAAGGGAATACGATGATGAATACTTTGAAAACTTTTTTACAAACACCTCAAAATAGGTAAACCACATAAAAGGATGAAAGAGGTAGTTTATGAATAGGGATATACATAATATTATTGCGAGAGAGTACGAAAGGCGACAAAAGCTTGCCGCAGATATTGTGGAACAAAGGAAATACGAGATATATGAGAAAGTACCCCAGCTACGTGAAATCGAAAGCAGGATTAACATACTTGGAATAAAGTATAATAGGCTTATATTATCGGTAAGTGGTGACAAATCAGTTATTTTAAACGAACTTACTGAAAAAATAGCCGAGCTTACAGCATCCAAAAATAAATTATTTGCGGAACATAATATAAGCTTAGACAGCTTAATGCCTCCATACCAGTGTGAAAAGTGCAAAGATACGGGATATATAACCGACACGGCAGGTTCACATCGATGTTCCTGTTACAGGCAGCAAATTATAAGCCATCTATTTGCTCAGTCAAATGTAAATGTTAATGGTAAGGAATGTTTTGATAACTTTAACGAAATGCTTTATCCTGATGAGGTAAATGAAACAAAGTATGGTATTGGGATCTCACCCAGGGAAAACATAAATAATATAAAGAAAAGTTGTATGGAATTCATTAATAATATAGATGATCCAAACCAGAAGAACCTTTTTTTTAACGGCCGAACCGGAGTGGGAAAAACTTTTCTATCTTTTTGTATTGCAAGAGAACTCATAAATAAGGGTAGAACCGTGCTATATCTCACAGCTCCTGCTCTGTTTGATATTATCACAGAACATAAAATGAGAAATTACAAAGAAGATGAATATGCCGATGATAAATATCTGAGCATTTTTTCTGTGGAACTGCTGATAATAGACGATCTTGGTACCGAACCGTTAAGTGATGCAAGATATGCAGAGTTATTAAATATACTAAACAGCCGACAATCTCAAAACACAGCTCGTACCTGCAAAACAATTATTTCTACAAATATAGGACCTAAAAAGCTTTATGAGTTATATACAGAGCGTATTGCTTCAAGGATTGTAGGCTACTTTGACCGGTTGGTTTTAGCGGGTAAGGATATAAGACTTCTTTAATAAAAAAATTGGGCTATGGCCCAATTTTTTTTGATTTAACCCCATTTTAATTTCATTATCTGATACAAGAATGTAAATAGTATAATTACAAGTCCCGGAAGCATACTCAGAATTGCAGGAAGTCCAATTTTTTCATGTGTTAATTCGTATTTGCCTGTTTCTTCCTCCATTGCTTTTACATCCTTCTTTGTATATCTGTAAAATGCATATAGCAAAGCTACAAAACCTGAAACCAAAGCCATATATATAATAGCATAAAATAAGACAGCAATTACTATGGAAGCAGTAGGCAAGTTAGAAAAATCAAAATTCTGGGCTTGCTGGATGTCCTCTCCATTTATATACCCTGCCATTTTTGATGCCATGAAAGATAAAATTACAGCTGAAGCATTATTGGTAAAATGGGCAATCATTCCTGTAAAAATACTTCCTGTTCTATATACAATAAACCCTATCAAGGCACCAAGAAGAATAGTACTCACGGCCTTTTGAATATCACGGTGCAGAAGGCCGAACAATACTGAAGTTATTCCAAGAGAAATGGCAATACCATATTTACGGTAACCCCTCTGTATAAGGCCACGGAACATAACTTCCTCGCAAACTGCTGCCGAAACCCCTATAACCAGTAGAGCTATAAAAAGGGTAGGTATATCGTTTACAATTACCTTTGGTACAGGTAGATTTCTTCCAAATATTTGCCTTATTAATCCGTAGGTTATTGCATTAAGGACTCCAACTACAGGCATTCCAAACAATGTTAAGAGAATTACAAGTAGATAATTCAAAGGTCTGGTTCCTCTTAAATTTAACGTACTTTTTATATCATATTTTCCTATAATTAAAAAAACCACTACCGGTAGTAGAATAAAAATCAATTCTCCCAATCCACTCTTAAGATAACTGTTTTTGAAATTCAGGATAGGCCCACCAAAGGTGAGTAAAATGGTTACTATGGAAAAAAGAATTCCGGAGGCCACAGGCCCTGGCAGTCTTTTTTTACTTTCATCCGTCGTAATTGAAGAAAGCTGTTCATCAATGTTATTTTCCACTTGGTTCCTCCTGTTGATTCATATATGTAATATTATACATTCAATATAATATTACTATTATCCTATTTGTATTTCAATTTTTTTCTGATATGTTTAATTTAGTATATGACAAAGGGAGACGTTTTACGTCTCCCTTAATAATTTACCAGTTCATATTTAATGTATTATTCTACTTAAGAACAACCTCGTATCCTTGGGCATCTAAAGTAAATTCATCTGAGCTGCCAAGAACATAGGCTTTCATTGAAGCTATTTTATCCTTTATTGCTTTATATTGATCTCCACTTAGAGTTTCAGTATAAACAACCGATTCACCTGCTTCTATCTTTGAATACATTAATGCCATTGTAAACAATTTATCAGCAGACCATGTGTAAAGTATCTTCTTATCTGAATCCAGAAGTTTAAAATCATATTTTTGTCCGGACGAATGGTTGAAGCTGACTGCCTTTTTTGAGTTATTTTTGAGAGTTACTTTCATAACTATAGAATCATCTTTAATTTGAGCCTCAGGTGTAACTGTCACAACAGGATTCTGTTTTTCAAGAAGGCTAACCAGCTTGCTTACTACTACAACTGCCTCTCCTCTTGTTGTGTTGGCTTTAGGATGAAACATTCCCTTTGAGCCTGATATGAGTTTGTAGTGTGCAGCCCTTCCAACATCCCCTCCGAACTCCGGAGTTACCTCACTGTCATCACTGAAGAAAGGAGGCTTAATATTTATGAGAGCGTATTTATCACCCATCTGATACTTGTATGCGTTCATTACATAGTGGATCATTTCCTCTCTGGAAATAGAAGAACCGGGATTAAATTTCCCTCCCTTTTCTATAATGTTGGCCGTTACAAGATCAATCAGATCCGAAGCATACGACGCATTCTGATCCACATCATCAAAATAATCCTTTATCTGGGGTGCTGCAAAATATTCTATCTGTATTCCTAAAGCATCATGCAACAGGGATACGAACTCGCCTCTGGTAATTGCTTTGGCAGGACTGAACTTTTCCCCTGTAAATGGCATAACATTTTTCTCCATAAGCATTTGTACCGCTGAATTGCACCAATGTCCTGATATATCGTTGAATTTGTTTTCTTTATTGTCGGCTGATTGGGCAAATGTAAACGTGCTTGATAAAGCAATAGCACCAGTCAGAATTAATGCAGATACAGTTCTTTTCATATAAATCATCTCCTATAAGTAATTTTAGTATTATTTGCCGGCTATATAGTGTTAGACTTAACTATATGAAAAATGTTCCACAAAATTATTTTTTATATTCCGTTTAATAGGGCCATTACAATACAACCCACAAGTACCGCAAATGATATACCTCCTAAGGCAACTGCCGTAAACTCATCTTCACCATTTTTAATTTTCTTGATAGCAACTGCGGTACTAATATATGTAAAAAGTGCAGAAATTACTACTGATCCATAAAAGATATAAGATGACATTATTACAGCCTCCTTGATTCTATTTTTCCCAAACCATAAGATATCTCCAGAACAGCTTCCTTCTTATGACCATTTCAGGCAAATGCTCTTGGGCAAGCAGTTTTATCTCTTGTAATGTCATATATGTGTCATGTTCTCCATGTCTTTTCCATACTTCTCTGGTATGTTCATCACCGGCTTTTATTTTTTTGTTATGGACTATGTTCATAAATATATTTGGTATAACTGCCAGTAAATTAAAAAACATATCGGTAAAGGTCTTTACCTTGTAAAGATCAAGTACTATAAGCTTACCTCCGGGTTTCAGGTTTTTCAGCGCAAACAAGAGCAACCACTCGTAGGGTAAATGATGTGCGGTAGCAGTAGTAACTATAGCATCCAGGCTATTTTCCTCAAACTCCATATCAAGTATGTTTTTACTGATAAAATCTATATTTTTATAACCATATTTGGAAATAGCCTTTTCTATCATCTTATCTGCCAAATCAACTGCAATAACGTGCTCACTTTTTTTAGCCAACAGATTTGAAAGCTCACCTTTACCGCAGCCTATTTCAAGTATTAGCTCATTATCTTCATTGAGATATTTCATAAGATTTTTGAAGTAGCAGTTATTATGATTCCATCTTTCTTCAACTATATCTGATATTTCATTAAAATCCTTTTTGACTATATCATAGTTTTCCATATAAGTCCCTAATCCTCAATGTATTCTGTCACTTTATCGGTAAAAAGAATACCATCAAGATGGTCTATCTCATGGCATAAGCATTTTGCCATATCCTTTTTACCGGTTATTATAACCTCTTCACCTTTTTCATTTAATGCTCTAACTTTGACTTCAGCTGGTCTTATTACCTTTCCCCACTTACCTGGGATACTCAGACACCCCTCAATTACCTCCTGAGATCCTTTTTGCTCTAAAATTTCCGGATTCACAAGATTTATCAGGCCGTCACCCATATCTATTACAATAGCCCTTTTAAGAATACCTACCTGGGGGGCTGCCAGTCCTGCTCCATTGCCTGTATTGTACATGGTATCAGCCATATCTTTGAGCAACTCCCGTATCTTATCATTAACTTCCTCAACAGGCCTGCATTTTTTGCGTAAAACTTCATCCTCAACAGTGCGAATATTTCTTAGTGCCATAAAATAATTCCTCCATAATCTCAATGTTAATTTCTACTTAGAATTTGTCACATCCAGTATTATATATTAAATATTGTCTTCTTGTTTCTCACCAAGTCCTTTTTTGCCCCTAACTGCAAGGTATATGCCTAAAATAATACACAACACATATACTATTGTTATTGGAATATTTAACAACACTGTATGAATATGCGATTCCATAACTTCTTTTCTAATTTCAGCAGGTATTTTATATAGTACCTCAAGTATGTAGGTTGTCTGGGATATTACAAGAGTAAAAAGACACCTGAAAAAATAAATTATATAAAGAAGCCCTATGCCTAAGCATTCACAACTCTTTATTTGTGTCTGTCCTATATTCTGATTATCGTCCTGCACTTCCATCGCTATTTTTTTACCAAACTTAACAAATATAAATCCACCGATTATTAATATAATACTCGGAACTGTCCTGGGCCACGCAAAAATACTTAATTTGCCCGCACAAGATGCATTAATAATATCAACTATTCCCACTGCAAGTATGAAAAACCCTACTATGTTAAAGATGCACTGTTTCAATATTCTATTCACTTTTATCTCCTTAAAAATGTATTCTTTAACATAAATTATATATTTTACCATATGCATTAGCAATGAATTTGATATACATTCTTATTTCTATTTATTACCTCTCCGAGTTTAACATATTATTGTAAATCCTTAAGAGATAGTCTTTTGCTTCAAGTTTCTCACTCTCATTAAATCCTTGAAAGCATATATCTTCCATCTTTATGAATATATCATCTACAACCTTTTTCTTTTCATATCCCTTTTCAGTAAGCCATACTTCAAGTGCACGTTTATCTCCCTTAACAGGATTCCTAATAATAAGCCCTGCCTTCTCCATGCTGTTTAAAACACTTGTTATAGATGCAGGTTCCATATTAAATGCAACTGCAATCTCTCTTTGTATGCACCCGTTATTTTGAAATAAATAGTTTAACATTCTTGGTTGTCCGGATGAAAGCTCTTCTTTTATAAATTCACTCGCTGATCTTCTTCTGTGTGTTGCACCAACCTTTATAAGAAGCAAGTTCAACTCCTTTGGCTCCATTTTAT
The DNA here is from genome assembly GCA_023412275.1 of Bacillota bacterium. Lineage (GTDB taxonomy): Bacteria > Bacillota > Clostridia > Acetivibrionales > DSM-1351 > Ruminiclostridium. Next base: position 19,152 of record JAEYNY010000109.1, on the reverse strand, counting down.
AATCAATTCCTTTCATCGTATATCTTAAATAATAAATTTAGGCTTCTAATAATTTGAATTCTAATATAATTTCCAAACATTAGCAACCCTTTAGACTTCTGTACACAAAAAAAGACTTGAAGAGGCACTTTGGCACCTATCCAAATCTTTTTTAACTATATATGCTTATCTGATTACATAGTAAGAGTACCTTCGGGTGTTTCTACAAGCATTAGTACATCCTCTTCTGTTCCCGTCAAAGCATTGATGTATATAATAAAATCACGTCCATCCATCTTGCCCATAAACTCGTAACAATATTTTTCAGTCTTAAAAGTAGTTGGTATGATTGCTTCTCCCTGCCTGTCTATTTTAATCCTGTTATTAACCTTTGTACGGGCTTGCTCCACTGTAAGAGTTGTTTTAGGAATACTTCTTGTTTTATGGTTATATAGATATCCCTTTGCCTCAACACCTATTATTTCTCCATTATCCAGTGCAATTTTGACTTTGATAAGGTCAGGGTAAACAATTACTCCGCCTTGCTTGTATGCGTAACTTATAACAGCAGTACCGTCAACCTTCTGATAATAGGTATCAACCATATTCTTATATCCCTTTATGGATAAGAAATCTTTAGCCAGTTTTTTTGCTTTTTCCATATTTATAGTATCTTTACCGATACCCCTGTTCCTCAACATAAGGTAAACCTGTCCACCTTGCTGAGTAACTTCAACCTCTGCAGACTCATCATCCTTTTGATTCTTGTACATAACTTTAAACCTGAATGTTTTAATATTACCAAGGTCATTATTTTCAAGCTGCTTTACATCGCTGACCCTGTCTTTGCCTATAAAGTTTATCGCAACACTCTTAGCCTCTGATGCAGTCACTTTTTTATTGCCTAATCCCTGAGGTTTTGATTTAAGCATATGGTCTGAGTATGGACCATCGTATATAAGAGTCGGATACTCCTGGAAGGTTTTGTCAACATTCTCAAACTGACTTGCCTGAGGATCTTTTGATTTAGAAGCCATCATAAAATTACCTTTGTTAGTATAATTGCCCCATGACATTTTCCCCTGAATAACCTGAGTCTCGATTCCATGCAGATTCTTTTGGAGAGAAACCGCATACCCGTGAAGCTTCTTTAGAGCATCGTACTCTTTGTCATTCAAAGGAGTACCATTCATAGTCTTGCTATTAAGAGAATATGCCATATCACCTGCTTGTGTTAAAAAGTTGGATGTCTTTTCTAATATTGGAGGTGCTACCGGTAGCTGCCCCATATTCGTTTGCGCAAGATTTGACTGTCTCCAAACTTCTTCTAGCATCTTTGATGTACTTACTGGTGTTGAAGTAACTAAGGATTTTGCCATTAGAGCTTCCACGTTATCAACATAATCGGATAAATCAACAAAAGCCCTGTTATACTGGTTTGTCATTAAAACCTGATATCTTTTTAACTGCCTGTTCTGATAGTACCCCCACAATGATACCCCTACCAGAGCAAGTATTGCTATAACTGCAATGGGTACTGCCCATGATCTTCTTCTATCATTTAAATGAAAGCCATTATCAGCCATATTATCACCTCCGTATTATATGCCGAACCAATGCTTACCGACCTTGTATCTTACTTTTCTGGACCAAATCCATTTACTGGTGGCTGTTGCCGGATTCCAATAGTATAGGCACCCGTCAGTAGGATCCCAACCGGCTATAGCATCCCTTGCAGCCTTTACAACTGTTGATTTTGGGTTTATAGCAACATTAATTTGCCCGTCTGATACTGCCGTAAATGCACCGGGTTGGTATATTACACCTGCTATTGTTTTAGGAAATTTTGAGTTGTTAACTCTGTTTAAAATTACTGCTCCCACCGCTACCTGCCCTTCAAAAGGCTCACCTCTGGCTTCACCGTTTATTGCTCTTGCGAGGAGCTGTTCATTTGATATGTTCGATGTTACAGCATATGCAACACCTGACTCAATAAGCTCTGCAAGGCCCATTGTAAGGAGAGTGGTTCTGTCCGCTATTCCATTTGCTTTCAGGCCATACTGTCTCTGGTAGTTGAGAACCGATCTTAAAGTATCATATCCGAATCTTCCGTTAACTTGTCCGTCAAAGTAGCCCCAGTTCTTTAACTCCTGTTGCATATCCTTAACTTTTTCACCATTATCCCCAATTTTCAGGGAGGGTGCAGAGCTTGTTAAATACATTTTTCCTTCATCAGCAATTGTAAGACTGAATACTATTAGTAAAAATAAAGCAATTATTTTATATTTTCTCAAACTTGTACCTCCTTCCGATTATCTCGCAAATTTCATGCAAAGTTATTTTTGGTTAATTTCTCAAAAATATTCGTTATCTGCTCAAATATGTTATTTCTTTATAAAAAACATGTATTAATAATCTGCAACCTGTCAAAAATGTAATTGATTCTGATAAACGAAACAGATAAATGAACTGGAGTGTTTTATGAGGGTATTGATACTGTACGTCTCCGTGGGAACTGGTCACATGAAGGCCGCCGAGGCACTGAAGGAGTCAATTGAGAGACAGTCTCCCGACTGGAAAGTTGATGTTCTTGATGCATTGAAATATATAAATCCTGTAGTAGATAAGATTGTTGTAAGCAGTTACTTAGGAGCTCTTAAACGCAGCCCCAAGCTATACAGCATGATTTATACTGCCTCTGGGACAGGGACAGGTATATATGATATGAGCAAAGCTGTAAACAAGCTTCTGTCATATAAGCTAAAATCCCTTATAAATGAGTACAAGCCGTCAGCTATAGTATGTACTCATCCTTTTCCCATGCAAATGCTGTCATCTTTAAAAAGAAAAAACAAACTGAATATACCTACAATGGCAATACTCACAGATTACGTGGTTCATTCATTATGGCTGGATAGCGGCATGGACGCATTTATTGTGGCTAATGATAATATGAAATCCGAGATGATAAGTAGAGGAATACCGGATAATATTATTTTCCCATATGGTATTCCTGTTTCTCCTAAATTTTTGGCTCCTACAGATAAGAAAGGTCTACTTGTAAAATATGGATTGGAAGATAAATTTACCGTTCTGGTGATGGGCGGTGGAATGGGATTCGGGAATATTGAAAAAACTATGGCCTCATTGTTAAACTGTGATGTCGATATTCAAATTATAGCGGTTACTGGTACCAATGAGAAGCTCAAATCCCAGCTTGAAGAATACGCTTCACAAAGCAGTAAAAAGGTATTGATTTTAAGCTATACAGACAGAGTTAATGAGCTTATGGATATTTCTGATCTCTTGATAACAAAGCCTGGTGGAATGACTGTGTCTGAAGCTCTTGTAAAGGGTTTACCTATTTTTATAATATCACCTATACCCGGCCAGGAAGAGGGTAATGCAAGCTTTTTAATAAGAAGTGGAGTAGCCAATAAAATCGATAGTTTTAATAACCTTGTAAATATATTATCTCAGGTAACTAATGATCCTTCTGCTCTGAAAATAATGAGGGAAAATTCAAAAGAGTTGGGAAAACCACATTCAGCCCATGACATAGCTGCTTTACTGGGCAAACTTGTAACGGGCTGAACTATTAAAAAATCCTTCTGATACCAACTATTCGGCTTTTGTAGTAACTGTCCTCCAAGGAGTCGGTTACTACTCCTCTGGAAGGGCTTGAATGTATAAATTCGCTGTTTCCTGTATAAACACCTACATCAGAGACATCCTTTTTTACATTGTTTGTACTAAATAACAGGAGGTCTCCGGGTTTTATTTCTTGTAATGTAACACTAGTCCCCGTCTTTGCTATCTCATTGACATTACGGGGTATATCCACTCCGTTAATTCTGCTGCCGACATAACACAGGCCCGGCGAGTCAATGCCCCATCTGCTGATACCGCCAATAATGTATATGGTACCTTCGAATTTTCTCACAGTTTGAATAAACCCTTCTGCTGAAGTTTTGGGTATATTGTTCTGTGTAGAAGGAACGGCTATTACTCCGCCATCCTCAACCCAACCTTTTTTATTATCCGGCAAAAGCACATCATAGCCCGTTTTTGTTTTACTAACGGAATAAAGTTCTGTTCCCAGAACTACCTGCTTATATTTTATGTCATTTCCTGTACCTGTATAAACATACACTGTTTTGGCTGTTACAACTATTTTATTATTAATGCGTCCATCTGTAACACAACTGGCATCCCTGCTGATATACTTACTCTTGACCCACCCTGTCGTTCCATCTAGCATCATAATTTTAGTCCATGATCCTTCCTGAGATACGACCTTTACTATCTGGTTAAAAAGAGCCTGTGTCAGCCTTGTACTCAAAATGTCATTCTGGGTGAATACATCAACAACGGTATCATTAATAACAGCAGCATTATCCCAGGTTATACCGCTTAGATACTGTTCATTCTTGGTAACAGGGATGTCCCTGTTGCCACATCCTGATAATATTAATATAAACGTTGCTGTAACAGCAAATATATAAATAAGTAAATGTTTCCTCATACCTGCCTCTTAATCATTTCTTATAGAAATACTATATTTTTTTATGGGCTCTATGTCAATGAGCAGATTTTACAAGGGAATTCACTGCTGATAAGTTCTACTTCCCTCTTTTTACAGGTAAATATGATTACCTGTTGCTTTTTGCTTATATTCCCAATATATTTCATGGCATTAAAGGTCCTTTCATCATCATACTGTGCAAACGGCTCATCCATAATAAAGGGCATGCTCTCATGGTTTTTAAGTACTGTCTCTGAAATAGCAACCCTTAGTGCAAGATATATCTGATCAATCGTACCATCACTTAGCATTGAGACAGGAACCAGTGTCTCTGTCTCAGGGTTATCCAACATAATTTTGAGATTGTCTCCTGTTCTTACATCATTATATTTGTGAGATGTAAGGCCGGAAAAAGTGTTATTCAATACTTTATTCATTACAGGTACATATTTTTTTCTAACCTGCTCAGCTGCGGCCTCCAATGTATTTATGGCAATATGCAGAGCCTCTCCCTTGGAGTCCAGACTTTTCTTCTGGCGGCTCAACCGGCTGATTTCATTATCAAGGTCAGATATGCTGTCAATGCTGATATTTTTAACAGTTTGACCAACTGTATTATATTCGGTTTCCAACCTTTGCAGCTCCCCTAAAACATTTTTATTAAAAACAGAGACCTTTTCCAACAGGCTTTCATAAGAATCCTTGGAAATGTCCTCAAGAAGTTCTTTCTCATAGTGTGTGAGATTGTCTTCTATTTTTCGCGAATCATTTATAATCTCTCTATATAAACTTGATATCTCACTTTCAACCTTAGATGCCTCATCTCCATTGTTCCCCTTAAGGACTTCAATTCTAGCTGTAAGCCTTTGGTGCTGAGTTTTATTTTGAGCTATTCTTTCATCAAATTGTGAAAGCTGACGATTTAATTCTTCTGTTCTTTCCTTTTGCAATGTTTTTGCTTCACTATCTATAGACCTTTTCCTAAGAATAAAAAGGATAAAAGCTGATAAAAAAGGTATCAAAGCAAATAAAGGGCTGAAAATGTTAAAAACTAATGCTGCTAACCCTACTGCTAAAGTTGCTGTAATACAAATAATCAAAAACACATCTATTACTCTTAGCTTTTTTCCTTCAACCACCTGATTATTATTCAGATGAAGTATTGCTGACTTTTTATCCTCCTCAAGCTTAGTAATATTTTCTTGGGCCTGATGGACAGATTCTTCAAGAAAGTGTATTTCTTCCTTTTTTTCATTTAATATCTTTAGTTTTTCTTTAAGTTTGCAATAATCAATTATTCTGCTTAGAAGTCTGTACTTAAACTTTAAGTTATTAATTTTCAAAGATATATCCCGCTGTTTTTCTCTTAATTCCTCCAGCCTTTTTTGCTCATTCAGCAGGTTAACTCTTTTTTCCTGTAATTCAGCTAATCGTTGGTTTATAATATCCAGAGGCCTTGTATAACTTCTATCTGTTCCAACCTGACGCTTTAATGCATCTCTAAGAGCACTTTGTGCCTTTATGTACGATATATCCTCAAACCCACTCTGTTGGATATTTGATATTCTGTCTACAAGGTCTTTTGACGTTGAAGTATCAATTCTGGTTCCCATCTGCTTTATAAATACAGTTCTTTCAAAAAGGTTTTCATTAAGTCCTACCAGCTTTTCACCAATGCTATTTATGTCCCTTGTGTCAATAAAATTATCTGAAATGTCATTAAAAGAAGAATCATACAAATTTATTTTGTTAGCAAGAAAGTCTCTGTCAATACGGTAAAATTCATCATTATCCAGATTAATATTTATGTATCCGCCGTACTGTTTGTTGTTCCATGGCATATACCTCTTGCTGTCAGGCAAAATTCCGTTTTTCCCGGTCCTACCGCCCTTTACTCCATACAGCATTGCTTTAATAAATGCCATAAGAGTTGATTTGCCGCTCTCATTATGCCCATAAATAACATTCAAACCATCTGAAAAGTCACAACTAAAATCCTGAAGTTTGCCAAATCCCCTTACATGGAGTCGATTGATTCTCATATCCGGTTAAATATCCCCCTGTTAGTCTACCCTGTTGTTTTCCATAGCCTGCAAACCCAACTGTATCGCCATGTACAAAATCTCTTTCCTATCTTGTGATTCTTCATTTTCTTGCATATCCATAAGCATCCTTACAAACTCACCCTTAATGCCAGGGTCTTCTAGATACTGTTCATAATCAAACTGAATAGAGGTTTCATTCTTTATCCTTACATAAAAACATTTATTTTTTATAAACTCTGACAGATATTTTATATCAGGTGTAAAATTATTTGGAATAAATCCTTTTAGTGTAAGACTATATAAATCCTTATTAGAAAAATCTATGTTATCATCCATTGATAATTTTTGAATAAGCTCCTCATTGCTATTACATCCTGTAATATCCACTTCTACGTTATAGTAATTTCTACTAGAAAACGGTACAAATGTTACTTCAACAAGTTTGTTATTATCATCGGTAAACATAATCTTTCCCTGTACAAATCCGTGAACTCCCTCTTCGTCAAACCCCATTGGTTCCGGGCTTCCAGGATTTATCATAATGCTTGTCCCGTTCTGATACCTTATATAATTGTGCATGTGCCCAAGGGCGACATAATCCATATCCAAACTAAAAATTTCCTTAGATGCTATGGCATTGTAGTTACTTTCCCCAAAAGGCATATCAACGGTACCATGAAAAACCAATATATTAAATGTGTCTGTTGAAATATTATTTTCTTTGATACTTGAATAGTCCTCTGCTACCCGACCAACTGCTCCCATGTTATAAATACAGGTATTGAACTTTTCCAAGAACAATACCTGTTTTGAATCCGTAAGAATATGTACATTTTCGCTCCAACTTAATGTGTTATAATAAGAGTTTTCTTTCAATGGGTCGTGGTTCCCGGGGATAATTACAATCTCTGTTCCGTAAAGCTCTGAAAAAAGATTTCTTACCCCGATTATCGTAGAACCACGTACACAGCTTTCTTCAAAAAAATCCCCACTGATTATTAATAAATTTATATTGTGAATTCTAACCCTATCAATTATATTTTCAAGGCAGCTTTCTAATTCCTGTCTTCTGATATCCGCTTTTTCCTTATCTCCCAGTGATGAAAAAGGCGCATCAAGATGTATATCTGCTGTATGTATAAACGACACCTGTTTCACACAAAACCCCCATTTGCCATTATTTAAGTTATACTTCTTTGTTTTCATTGCTAATAAGGGAAATTGCAGCATAGGCTACGGCGTATTCCCTACAATGTGAAAGACTTATCGATATCCCTACAGCATCCAAAGAATCATAAAAAGCCTTTGCCTTGCCGGTCAGCCTTACGTTAGGTTTCCCAAGAGAATTTTTTATAATTTCAATTTCATTAAAAGCTGCATATTTACCAATACCTGTTCCAAAGGCCTTTGAAACAGCCTCTTTTGCTGCAAATCTAGCAGCATAGCTCTGAAATTTTGCAGCCTTTCTACTCTCACAGTATTCGATTTCATTACGGGTAAATACTTTTTCCGAAAACTTTACGCCTCCGTTCTCAATTGCTTTCTTTACCCTGTCAACCTCTATAATATCCGTCCCTAAAAGCAATTCCAAAATCGGCACCACCTCATCTGAAAAGGTCAAAGAAGCTTGCAAAATTCTTAAAATCCTTTCCCAGAACCATTTTCTTTATCTTTAAATCAGAAATTCCGGTACATTTTTTTATACGATCTTCAATATTTTCGTCTTCATTCTCAATAATAAAGACATTATTGTATGAAAAAGGATATACCTTTCTGAAGTTCTCTTTTAGGCTATCAATAATACTTGTACCCTTGAAAATAAAATCTCTTTTATCCTCAACCTGTATAACAGATAAGTTGATATTATAATCCATTGCAGCTCTTACTTCGTCCTTTAACTCATTCTTGAAAAGCTCAACAAAGTTTGGCAGCATAAATCTCTGCTGCATCTGAATAACCGATAGATTTTTTAATACCGGTGCTATATGTCCTGCAATTGTTTCAAGAGTTATAAGGTTTTCTTCATTATCAAGCTGCAAACCATCATACTTAAAAATCACAATGGCCCCAGATAGCTCAACTTCTAGAATGTCAACATATATAGGTACGATAAGTATTCCCTGAGCCTCTCCGACCTTTTGAGCTGCCTCATATCCAATATATTGGGCTATCTTATCCTGCCCGGTTTCATAAACACAATCACCTTCAAAAACACGCTTCCAATTGTGATTTGGTATTATGCTTTTGTCTAAGTTACCCTCTAAACCAATTGATTCTGAGATACTAAACTCATTTAACTCCTTATCATAAAGGCAAAGCAGACCCTTTTGCATACTAAAAGAAATCTCAAGTGTCTTGGCTGCAACCTCCATAAGAGTGTCTATCCTTAACGAACTGCTAATATTCTTTGTTAATTTATTCAAAGAAACAAGTTTATCCAGCTTTCTTTGGATAATTTGCTTCTGCTCATTTACCTGTTTAAATAAGTTAGCATTACTTAGTGCAATATACATTGATGAGGCAAGGCTTTCTATAAGTTCAAATATGCCACTACTGTATTCGTCCCCTGTAACAGTATCACTTAAGGTTACAAACCCGAGAATTTCGTTCTCTTTTATAATTATAACAATATACTTAGCCTCAAGCCCTTTTACCTGACTGTCGGAGTCTTCAAATAGATTTGAGAAGTAATTCCTGTCATCCGGATTTTCTAAATCTATAATAACCTTGTTTGAGTCAATTTTATAATCTTTATTGAGGCAAAGACTAGCAAAAGCATCCTTAATCTTGTAAAATACATCCTTAAAGCCCTTTAAGACATATCTTCCGCTTTTTTCATCATATAAAACAAAGCCGGTCACAGTACTCCTTGTTAATTCAGAGAATAATTCAACAGCTAAGTCATACAGTGCATTATTACGTAATTCGCTTAACAGTACCTTTGATGATTGGTTTATTGCGAAAAGGTTGAATATCTTTTCGTCAAGTTCCTTATTAACTTTAGCCAGATCCTCATACCTGTTGTAGTTTTCGAGAGCTGTATTTATGAGATGCATCAGGGATTCTGATATTATATAGTCATCTTCTGCAAAATCTTTACCGTTAATCATTATAAATCCATAAAGCTTTCCTTCTATAATTAACGGAACTATGGCGTTTATACCCATAGACGAAACCATATCCAAGTCAAAAAACCTTACTATTTTATCTTTTTCATAAAGTATATTTCCGTAAAAAGTAGCAAGGTTTTCAAGTTTACTTGTATTTTCTATTTCTCTTTCATAATCCTTAAAGCCCTTTACCTTCTTTACAGTGTATTTGCTGTCTTCAAGAACATATACTATAGAATTATTTACAAGTAATAATTCGTTTATAAAATCAAAAGCAGCCTCAATTATCTGATCAAATACAAGTTTTTGTGAAAAGTATTCTATTGCTTGCATTAGCCCGGTATATCTATATAGTTTTGCTGATAATATTTCATCTTTTTTCTCATCTTCAAGCCTTTGTAGTATTGACTGGTATTTCATATAACTTACCCTCCCCAACAATTAAACTTTGCTGCATTGATTACTAGTTATAGTTCTTTTATTGTGCCTTCGCTATAGTAAAAGCTTGTTCTAAGTACCGGTTTCTGAATTTCCTTCTGGATTCGCTTTATTTCAAAAAAAGTGTTCGGAAATGCTTTCTTAAGAATTGTGATTTCTCCTTCTCCCTTAACTTTCAGATACCCTGCGATATTCTTTCTGGCTTCCTCCTTTGCCTGCAACTCAGTTCTTATATTGTTGTAAATTTCATTAAGTTTCTCGAACTCATTTTTTCTTGATTTTCCTGCATCAGATATGTTAAAAATAGATATTTGCTGCTTGTACTGGTTCATTGAGGTTTTAAGCTGCTCTATTTCCTGTGTAAGATTTTCAAGTGAATCTTTAAGTGCAACCCGGTCAAAACCTTTTACACATATATTTGTTCTTTTCTCACTTGGAGTACCATAAGTAGCTGCAAGTACTCTAATATCTGCAGTTATATTTCCTCCGATAATCTGGCCTTTTAGTGATTCCAGAATTACTTCCTTAGCAATAATATTACTATTCAGGCAGTAAAATCCCACATGTACACTTCCATCACAGATTATTTCTGCATCGGCAACAAACTTGATGTATAAATTCTTTTTGCACTTTATAACAGTCTTACCCTTACCTGCTATACCGCCCCTTATGTAAATGCTTCCTTCGCTGCTGTTTATTTCTTTACAACTACCAACACCATATTCACCAAGTACTTCAATATCTTTTGTAGTAGTAACTGTATAGTTGTCCTCAATTGTTCCTTTGACAGTAAGGTAACCGTCAAAATCAACGTTACCGGTTTTAACGCCTACATTTTCTCCTATTTCCAAGTGATTGGATACTCCTATACTGTCCCCTGCAAAATAAACAGCACCCTTCCTCATGGCATATAGAGTTGTTTTACCTTCTTCTTCTACGGCTCTTACTGTTTTGCGATCAAAAAAAATCGGATAGTCTTTTCCGGGCATAGGTTTTATGGGATTGCCATATACTGTTTTCCCTTCTTTTCCCGAAGTTGCATGAATTTTTTCACCGAGCCATTCGCCTTCTTGCACCATGTTTATAAGGTTAAGGTCATAGTGATCCGCAGTTCCGTCTTCTTTTATTTCAGGTTTAGCTTCTTTTATCTGGTATAGCCTATTTTGAGAATCCTTCCCGTTCTGAGAAAGTTCTCCTTCAGCAATAAGTACCGTTTTTCCGACAACCAAATTTAAAAGCACGTCCTTTTTTATCCCATAAACAACACCTCTACGGTTTAATTCAAGAACTACCTCTTTGACTATTTCGGTCCCCAAAATTTCTTGTTGGCCCACATTAACGGTTACATAAGCCCTTAATTCATCCCCGGATACTTCTATACATACTCTCTCTTTTGCACTGGCGAATTTTTTGGGGTCTTGTGGTGCCAATACAAGTGCATTTTTAATTACGGCAAAGTTTGTTACTTTTATTTCAGGATGTGAATTTAGAATTTTTTGAAATTCATCTATACTTAATCCCTTTTTTAAGGATTGTATGTAAAATCCATCATCCCGTTGTGTTATGATAATGTACGGAGAAGAATAGATAGTGATATTTGCTGACATTTGAAATCCCCCTTGGTTTCATATAAAACGCTACAAATGCCGGTTGTTCAAATTATCTCACTTTCAGTCTGTATTACAATCTTATTTGATTCCTTCTTCTTTCTTGTAACACACTGTCTAGCGCCGTTGCCTCGTTCACAGCTGTCTCTAATTTTTCAACCATTTCTTCAGATTCTATACTTGATATTATCTGGTGTTTGAACATATTCAACATACTCTCTATATAATCAAGTCGTGCGTGAATTCTTTCTAATTCGTTCCTCTCCTCCTTGACTCTTTCAATAGCCTTTTCGTCCATTTCAATGATATTCTTAATATCGTCAAGCATTCTATCATCTTTAGTAAAACTCACTTTTCTTCGGTTTGCATTAATCTTATTCATCAAATCGCTGATATTAATCTCCGATATTTCCTTACTTCTTATTGAGTAGTTTGTCATAAGCTTTGTATAAGAAATAACAAGTTTCAAACTCTGCTCAACAATTTTTTCTTTAAGATAACTGTATTCGTCGCCACGTTTTTGCGAATTAAAAATATCGTTTTTGTCCTGCATTATCTTTCTCAATTTTTGTTTCTGAATTGGATTGCCCAAGTTTCTTGCCTGTGCAGAAAGCCTGTTGCACTGCCGATTTAGATCATTGATTTCCTTTTTCTTTTCCTTCCGTTTAACTTCTTCCTTGTAGTTGTTACTGAACATGCTTTGCATAACCATAGCAAGATATACCACAACACCCGCGCCGTAAGCCCCTGTTAAAACTAAAGAGTAATCGGCAGTCTGTGACGTAATCATATCTTGAACCTGGCTATTATTGCTTATCAAATTGATTAAAGCCGTCCATATAATCAAAGTTGAAAAATTTTTGAATCTTAAAAGTGCACTTACAAATAAATTAGAATTCATAATTCCCTCTGCTTACATAAAAAATTCAAACCTATAGAAAAAGTTGATAAAAAAGACAATCGAGGTATCTACCAAATTTGTACCCGACCTCCGTCATTTCACCGCAAAGTTTAAACCCTGTTTTCTCATGCATTTTAATACTTACTTTATTATCGGTTGTAATACATGAAATAATAACATGGTACCCTGCTTTTCTCCCAAGTTCTATTACATAATCCATAAGCTTTTTGCCTATCCCCATTTTTTGATAATCAGGATGGACATAAACTGACAACTCACATGTGTTTTTATAACCTTCTTTTGCCCTGAACTCAGATAGACTTGCATAACCTGCAACCTCTCCATCTTCTACATAAACAATTAAAGGAAAACGCTTGCCCTTATAATGGGAAAACCATACAGCTCTTTGCTCTATGGTTTGCGGGTTTATATCAAATGAGGCAGTTGTATTTTCAACCGCCCAATTGTAAATATCCGTTATTCCGGGTAAATCTGCTTCAATCGCTTCTCTAATATGTGTATCCATTTTGAAGTATCCTTATTCATGAATTAATTTGACATCTTGTTGTCTGTTTTCTCTTTTACCTCAAAACCACCGTTATCTCCTCCGAGAAGTGCTTCTGCTCTGGCTTTTGCCCTGTCTCTTGCAGAATTCATATCCAGCTTTTTAAGCTTCATATCAATATTATCCTGATTAAGTGATTCAACAGCATTTGCTCTGGCAGTCTTTTTGTTAACTATATCACGCGCCCTGTCAAGGCTGTCGTTAACACTTCCTACTCTGCTATTCTTTGATGTGTATTGTGCATTAACAGAGTTAATATTTTCGCGCAGATTAGCCATTTTGGCCTGTGATTTAAGAGTTTTCAGCTCATTAAGTTTCGCATTCATCTCAGACTCAAAAATCTTATAGTCTTCGCGTATTTTTTGAACCTGTACCATGGCATTATCATATGTTGCTTTATGAGTTTCATATACAGTCTGATATTCTTCTTCTTGAACAAGAAGTTCAACTAAAAGCTCCTTGTCTCCAACCCTCTGTGCAGATTCAACTCTTGCTTTTATAGCATTAAGGTTTTTCTCGGCTGTTTTCATCTCTATCTTGATCATTTCAGCACTTGTTTGAATTTCAATAATTTGTTGCTCTGCCTCACGCCTAGCCTTATCTATCTGGTTCTTTATATCTTCGAACAATGCTTCAGGATTTCTTTCCTCCAGATTTCCAACAAATAGGCCGAAAAATCCTCTAAACATTTGTCCTAATCTACTAAATAAACCCATTGTCATATTCCTCCTTAAAAGTATATAAACACTATTTTTTACAATATTATAAATAAAATTTTTGAACCATATATAAGATACTTTAAATTTATAATAAAAACACAGTAATGTAAATAATTATTTCTAAAAATACCATTTATTATTGGCTTAGGACTTATCAAATCTGGCCCAATATTTCTCAGGCAGCAAATCAATATCATCACATTCAGCAATAGCAAGCTCTGTCATAAATTCTATCTCCTGAGTACTCGGCCTGCATTTTTTGAGAGCCTCCTTAAGTATGTCATCTGTAATTACAGGCTGATCCTCTGTCTTGTTGCAAGCAAGTTCATATGCTTTCCTGACAACCGTATCTATTTCAGCTCCCGTATAACTTTCTGCCAGTTCAGAATATGGAATAAAATCCTCAATATTGGTATTAAAACCATACTTTTTAATTATTATTCTGAAAATCTCAGCACGTTCCTGTTTTTCAGGCAGTAGAACTGGTATCTTTTTGTCAAACCTTCCGGCTCTTTTTAAAGCAGCATCAAGAAGGTCAGGTCTGTTTGTTGCCGCTATAAAAATAATTCTTCCCCTATTATTTGTATTACTTGTGAATTGTAAAAATTCACTGAAAATATTCCTGCTCACTCCGCTGTCACCGGATTCTCCTCTTCTGAAAGCAGTATCAATTTCATCTACAAAAACTATAACAGGTTCCTGTGATTTAGCCCCAAGCAGACATTTTTTAAAATTCTTTTCACTCTCTCCCACATACTGGCCCAAAATCCTTGACATATCAATCTTTACACAATTAAATCCACTTGACTTTGCCAACGCTTCCACCAACAAGGTTTTTCCGGTGCCCGACGGCCCACATAGAAGAATTCCCATTGGGACTCTTCTTGAATCACCTCTTCTGACAGGTTCAATAATATTTTTTGTAAGATAACTTTTAGCAGCCTCCATTCCACCGATGTCCTCAAAAGCTATCTCCGGATATATAAAATCAAGAACGTCTCCGTATTCCTTCTTTAAAACCTCATGCTTTTTCTCTTTTATAAAATCAAAACTGATAGGTACTCCCTCTGCCTCAGCCTTTAGCTTTATATCTTTTATACTTTTTCTGTTCAGCCCTGATGAAAGCTTTGCAAACTCGTCGATGGTGATTTCAGACGTAGTAGATTTGTCATTAAGAAGAAATTCGATGTAGCTTTTTCTTTCCTCTTCTCCGGGAAGTTCCACAAGAATAGGTTCTATCCTGTAAGAGGATTTCAAAAATTCACGGCTTATGTCAACAAGGTTGTCCGCCAACATAAATATAGTACTTCCAACTGCTGAAATTTTAGAGTTAACTGACCATTCCGACATCCATATGAGAGCCATTCTTTCTTCTAAAGTCATACTTCCGATATCACCGGAAGGTACTATTTTCTCGGCATGGTCTATAAATAAAGCCATCTTTGTACTTTTTAAAGCTATATCAATAAACGGAAAAATTTTGGAGGGCGTTGAAAAAAATAATTTCGTTGCCCCATTATCGGTTATTTTATTAAATTCTCTTTCCATTTCAGGTGCCAAAAAAGTAAGGCCTCTGGAAATATCGTAAAAAGCTACAATTCCAAAATTCCTCTGCTTAATAAATTCATCATCAATATATCTGAAAAAATTCCTTGTATTGTCCATGGTGTCCTTTACATTGAAGTAAAACAGAAACTCATGGGATATACCTGATTTGTATTTCGATAAAAATTCATTGAACCACATGTTTTTTTCCTCTTTGTAAATTAATCAACCCTACTCTTTATTATATACAAAAAATATTAAAATGTCTGGTAACCTCATTAACTAATAATTAACTATTACCTTTTTGCATCTTCAAAGAAGAAAGAATTGTGGACTCCTGATTCATTATGTGAGTTTTGGCTATATTTCTGGCATTTTCCATTGATCTGGAACTGACAGCCTCATATATGTCATTATGTTCTTTTATAAGGTTTTTGGAATTGTTATACTCTTTAAGGTATATAACCCTGAACCTCTGAACCTGTTCTCTTAAATTGTTTATTATTGAAATCAGCTTATCGTTTCGGGATGCTTTGTAAATAATGTCATGAAACTCTACATCTTTTTTTATGGAACCGTTGAGATTTTCTTTTTCAATATAGGAAGCAAATTGTCCGTTTATATGCTTTAATTCCTTCAACTCGTCGTCGGTAATTCTCTCTGCCGCCAGGGAAGTAGCTAATCCGTCCAGAGATGCTCTTACTTCAAGAACATCCATAATATCCTTGATGGAAAGCTCCGCAACATGTGCACCCTTCCTGGGAATCATATCCACGAGCCCCTCAAGTTCAAGCTTTCTTATGGCTTCTCTGACAGGTGTTCTGCTGACACCCATTTTTTCTGCCAGTTGAACCTCCATAAGTCTCTCTCCCGGACGCAATTCACCTATTATAATAGCCTCTCTTAATGAATTAAAAATAACTTCTCTCAATGGTTTATAATCATTCAAATTAATTTTAGATAATTTACTAGCCATTATTTATGATCCTCCCTTTTAATCATTCGTAATATATGTCAAAATACAGTCAACTCTGTTTTTATTAATTTTACTGTAAGCCTTTTTAGCTACACTATCATCTTCAAATAAACCGAAAACAGTAGGGCCGCTTCCGCTCATAATGCTTCCCATTGACCCTTTGGATATTAAATCCTTCTTGATTTTATCTATCAGAGGATATCTCTCCACAGTCACACTTTCAAGAACATTACATAAGTTTCGGCTTATAAAATTTGCATCTTTGTTCTTAAGGGCCTCTATAAGCAAATCTGTTTTTGGTCTTTCGGTGATTTTATCGATTTGGAGACTTTTAAATACGGATGCAGTGGAAACTCCAAACCTGGGTTTTATCAGAATTACTGGAATAGGTTCCATTTTGGGCAAAGGTGTGATTATCTCTCCTATCCCTTCTGCCAGAGCAGTCCCTCCAACAATACAGTACGGAACATCTGCACCTATTGTCTTCCCTATATCCATAAGCCCCTGCTGGTCTAGTCTAAGCCCAAAAAGTTTATTCATCCCCTTTAAAACTGCTGCAGCATCTGTACTTCCTCCCGCCAATCCTGCAGCCACGGGAATCCTTTTATCTATTTTTATTCGCACACCTGCATCTAGTCCATATTTTTCAATCAGCTTTCCAGCGGCTTTATAGGCAATATTTGAATTGTTATTCGGTACATAAGGCGCATCACATTCTATCTCAATACCCGATTTTATTTCCTGAATAGTTATGATATCATGCAATTGTAGGGTCTGCATAATCATTTTTAGGTTATGATAACCGTCATCCCTCTTATTGAGTACATCCAGAGATAAATTTATCTTTGCATGTGCATTTAATGTGATCATTATACATATCCTTTGCTTTTTATTTAAGTACATTATATACAAAATACATACTTATATCAATAAATTCAATCATAACAAGCCTTCGGCAATTTTTGTTTATGAAATTATTAAAAATAAATACATTTAATATAATAGTGTAAAAAAAAGGTTCTTGAGGCTAATCTCAAAAACCTTTTTTACTTATGGATATAATTATATTATATTGCCCTTTTTAGAATAAGCAGCTGCTGTCCCGGCATTAATACATCCTTTTCATTTAAGTTATTAGCCATTAGAAGATTATCCACAGTTGTCGAGTATTTCTTTGCAATTTTCCACAAACTATCACCGGGTTGCACAATATATATTATTACACTTGGCATAGAAAGAATTTTTTTCTCATCAATAACGCCTTCCGTCGCCTTGTTTATAATAGGTATAACCTTAGTAGTTTCGACTCTGGCATTAACACCAATTGCACTTCGAACCTCTATCTGGTCTGTTGAAAGCATACTATAATTGCAATGCTCCATTTCAACACTTGTATCTACCTTCATGTCACTTTTCAAACCCTTAATTTCAACAACGTGTTTAAAAGGAATCTCTTTACTGTAACAGAATACAGGCTGTTCCTCATCATTGGACAGGTAAATCACATTATTTAGTACCGACCCTTCTACAGTGAGTTTTTCATCCTCTATCAGCGTGTCGGAAACATTACATCTGCTCAGCACATTAAATATTTCCCGGACTTCAGGATTAAAATCTTCAAAATTTAATGTGTCTTTTACTATAAGCTGACTTCTGTTGTCTGAAACAGTCTCGTCTATAGAAAACTGTTGTTTTTCAAGAATAATTCTTGTTTTTGGACTGTAAGCATCTGCCAGAACCTCAAAAGAATTTTTGTACAAGCCGGTTACATAAATGTTAATTGTCGCTTCAGCCCTAAGATTCCTATTTTCTCCGTCATTATCCTCAAAAGGTTCAACTTTGTAGTCAACCAAATCAAAATCTACATTTACGTCAGTATCCTCCCTTACACCTTCGAGCTCAATAAATTGTGTAAATGATAGCTCATTTT
The DNA here is from genome assembly GCA_023412275.1 of Bacillota bacterium. Lineage (GTDB taxonomy): Bacteria > Bacillota > Clostridia > Acetivibrionales > DSM-1351 > Ruminiclostridium. The sequence goes on along the minus strand of JAEYNY010000109.1, from coordinate 812 downwards.
CCATATATTGCATACTTCTGGTTTCATCATCAGCTATGTACAAGGTAGCAATATTTATATCACCCTTTACTACTACATTGCCGTCAGCTATTTTAAAATCTTTGCCCGAAATCTTTAAATCATTCCTAAGAATTTCGGCAATGGTAGGCTTCGTGGGAGGAAGTTCCATATCCTCCTTTATAATAAAGTTCACCTTATTACTGCCCAGATAAGTATTTATATCGATATCATTTTTTAACACCTGAATATCCTCTGCACCTGTTATTCCTGAGGCTATTTCCCTATCGATTTCATCAAATACCCTGCAATTTATCGATAAGATAGCTTTTATATTCACTTTTCTTTCATTAAGGAGGGTGTAATCTATATGCTCAATTATGCCCTTTGCTCTACTTTTAACACCGCTTCTTACCCCGGGTATATCCATAGTATAAGAAAATGGAATATTCGTTGTAATACTTTTTACACTTCTATTTTCATCTGCCGAAATATACAGAATCTTAACAAGCAGGCAGCCTGAAACCACAGCTCTGTCAGTGCCTGTGTCACACCCGGTAACGAATACATCCCCATCCAGAAGAAGTATCTTGGCAATATCCGGTTTAACATCCGGAACAATTATATCATTTTCAATAACATTATCTATTGTATCCTCGCCTAATAAATTGTTTACTTTAAATGCCTGTTTTAACAACTCCAGAGACATTTTTCCAACCTCCCCTTATCCTTAAATATTGCATATCACAATCTAAAATATGAAAACAAACAACTATGTACTATGTAATATATATTTTCCATGTAATGGTATTATT
>JAEYNY010000080.1 GCA_023412275.1 Bacillota bacterium | reverse complement strand
CTTAAATATAGGTCTTATTTCCTGGGTATTATCCGCAAATGGGGCTATAGTCATCATTCCCCTTAAAGATAAATTCTCTAATTGGGAAATATACTCCACATATACATTAACTTCTTCTGGACTAATCCCAAACTTCGTTTCTTCACCTGAAACGTTTACCTGTAAAAGCACGTTCATCTTTTTGCCTGCTTTACCTGCTCGGTTGTCAATTTCCTTCGCCAGTTCAAAGCTGTCTACGGAATGTATCATATGAACTTTATCAATAATATATTTTACTTTATTTGTTTGTAAATGCCCTATTAAATGCCATTTTATTGATTCATCAAATTTGTCGTACTTTTCCAAGAGCTCCTGTACCCTATTTTCACCAAAGTCCGGGACTCCGTATTCACTAATATTTCTTATTCTATCAACCTCAACAGTTTTAGTAACTGCAATAAGCTTTATGTCTTCTGCTTTTCTCCCGCTTTTTTCTGCAGCCACTTTTATTCTGGAATATATATCGTCCAGATTTTGCTTTATAGTTTCATCAATCAATTATCTGTCCCTCCTGTACGTTTTTGGGATTTAGAATGTATGTGTTGTAAAGTGCTACTGATGACTCCCCATCGGGATTATCAATTATTGCAGCATCGTCATTCATCCCTACTATTTTTACCTCTTTAAAGGTAGCTGTATTCCCTTTTAATATACAAATTTTGGCAGTTTGATTATTAATATTAATATTCTGAAGGCAGCTTCTAGGAACCTTCAATCCACTATAACTGGATAACACTACATCAACATTTATCCTGCGCATACCTATAGTTTCATCTAAACCTGTATCATATTTAAATGATATAATTTTTTTCCCGTTTATAACATCCGAACTGTAATTTATCACTGCATCCATACTGTAACCTATATCATTAATTCTGAGGGTTACGAGCTTATCTTTTGTCAAATCCTTTGCTGCTTTTTGGTCCACTACAGTAACCATGTAATTATCCAGATCTTTTACTAACTTCGCAATAGGCTCACCTTTTTTTACATCGACTACATTAAAGTCCCTGTTTGTATTTTTAACTGTAATATTTTCTAAATCCTGAGGAGTAGCACTTTTTATAAAACCAGGAGTCAACAGAGATTCGTAACCATCTATAGCAAAGGATATCAATCCCGCAGAACCTGCTCTTACCTCTTTCACATTATTGTTTAGTCTGCTTTCAATTTCAGCTTTTTCACTGATCAGACTGTTTATATATTTTGCAGATTTACTGTTATCGCCAAATATATCGGATTTTCTGTAAACAACACTATCAATATCAGACAGAGTATCGTAGCTTTCAACTAAGCTTCCTCTTACTGACTGTTGCCCCAAATTTTTCACCTTTTCAATTATTTCCGAGTCAAGCTTAATTATGTCGCCGGAGAAAACTCCCAAATTCTCTTTTTGAGCTTTTTGTGCACTGCTAATTTGCATTTCCTTTTTTTTAAGTTCCTCGTAAGTTGAAACGGGTACATTTTTAACTATAGTAGCAATTCTGTAAAAAGCAGGAACCTTTTCACCCTCTACCGCATCCATAACACAATTACCGTCATCCGGAGAATCTATAACCTTTTCATTTCTAATCAAAATACCATCAACGTTTTGGATTACTTCTATTTTACCGTTCTTCAATATATCTTTTTCAATTGTATTACCAAATGTTATGTAAAGCAATGATGGCAGATATATCAGTAGAAAGATTCCCATAATCAGTGTGCCTATTTTAATGCCCTTGATTTTGAATACATTCCCCATTTGTTTCCCTCCACCTATTACCTTTTCTTTAGTGTTGTTTCATCTCGCCTTTACTTTACCATTCCCTGATCTAGCAGTTTCTGCAAAGCAATAATATTCCCCAGCTTAACGTGTTCATATACCAGACCGCCCTGCATGTATGCCACATAAGGTTCTTTGATAGGCGCATCGGCACTGAGTTCAATAGATGACCCCTGTACAAATGCTCCGGCTGCCATGATAACCGGTGAATCATATCCCGGCATGTCCCATGGTTGAGGTGTAACATAAGAATCTACAGGTGACCCTTTCTGTATACCTTGACAAAATGCAATAAGGCTTTCTTTATTATTAAATTTTACTGATTGTATTATATCACTTCTATGCGACTTTACAGAAGGCATTGTCTCAAATCCTGCCCGTTCCATAAGTGCAGCACAAAATACAGCACCCTTAAGACTTTCCGCCACCACATGAGGTGACATAAATAAGCCTTGGAACATAAGCCTGTTGTTTCCCAAAGAAGCACCAACTTCTTTTCCAAGGCCCGGAGATGTTAGTCTGTATGCTGCTTGTTCCACAAGGTTCTTCCTTCCTGCTATATAACCGCCGGTCAGTGCAAGTCCTCCACCGGGATTCTTTATGAGGGAACCCGCTATTATATCTGCTCCCACCTGTGTAGGCTCTAACACCTCAACAAACTCCCCGTAACAGTTATCTACCATTACAATTATGTTACTGTTAACTTCTTTTACTGTTTCTATTACTTTTTTTATATCCTGAATGGACAATGCATCTCTCCATGAATAACCTCTTGAACGCTGAATCATTGCCATCTTTGTTTTTTCGGAAACCGTTACTCTTATTTTTTCCAGATCCGGTTTGCCATCCTTTAGATCCACCTGTCTGTACGTTACCCCGAACTCTTTTAGAGAACCGCAGTTTTCTCCTCTTATTCCGATTACTTCTTCCAGGGTATCATATGGTTTACCTGTAACAGCTACCAGCTCATCTCCCGGTCTTAGATTCCCAAAAAGGCAAAGTGCAAGTGCCTGGGTACCAGAAACAATCTGATGGCGTACAAGAGCATCCTCAGTTTGAAATATGTTTGCATAAACACTGTCCAGAACCTCTCTTCCTCTGTCGTCATAGCCATAGCCGGTTGTTCCGTTAAAATGTGAATCGCTTAGTTTATTTTCCTGCATTGCCTTTATTACTTTCAACTGGTTCAGCTGCTTTGTGCTGTCAATTCGTGCAAATACCTCTTGTGCATCTTTTTCAGCTTGTTCAGCCAATTCGATAATCTTATCATCTATTTCAAACTTCTGTTTTAAAAATTCTCTTGTTTGTAAATCCATTGGTAAAATTCCTCTTTCGTAGTTTATATATACATGATTTTATCTACTTTGTTTTGGTTTATCAAGTTAATTATAAAACTTTTGCGTATCAAATTCCATTTATAGTACAATATATCAAGCAGTATATACTATATATCATTTATTGTTTTCATTATTGTCAGGAGGATTTTAATGTTATTAGAGCGGATAGTCAGTGAGAATGAGGCCGGAAAAACCCTTAAGCATGTTTTAAAAAACGGACTTCAGCTTTCTGAAAGACTTATAAAAAAGCTAAAATTGCAGCAGAAAATTTATGTAAACGAACACCCCGAAAAAGTTAATTATATTGTTAAAGAGGAGGACAGGCTCAAGGTAATACTTGATCTTGAGGAAGAGTGTGAGAATATTGAGCCTCAGGACATACCCCTTGATATTATATTTGAAGATGAATGTATGCTGGTCCTTAACAAGCAGCCCGGAATTGTAGTCCATCCTACCAGCTACCATCCGGATAATACCATAGCCAACGGTATAGTTTATTATCTGAAACAGAAAGGTGTTACCAAAAAAGTACGCCCTGTCAGCAGACTTGACAGAGAAACTTCAGGTATTATCATTTTTGCAAAAAACCAGTTTACTCAAGAAATACTCATCCAACAAATGCATACCAATTTATTTAAAAAGGAATATTTGGGTGTTGTACAAGGTATACCTGAAAAAAGTGAAGGTACTATAAACCTACCTATAGCCAGAAAGCCCGGCAGTATTATGCTAAGACATATCTCAGAGGAAGGATCACCATCAATAACACATTATAATGTTCTGAGAAGTTTCCCTTTACATAATTCAGCCTTGCTGGGTTTTAACCTTGAGACAGGACGGACACACCAAATAAGAGTTCATTGTCATGCAATGGGTTTTCCTATCTATGGTGACACTTTATATTCAGAAAATACAAATTTATTCATTTCCCGGCAAGCCCTTCATTCCTATAGAACCAAAATACTTCATCCCGTTACCGGAAAAGAAGTTATATTCACGGCTGAGCTTCCTTCTGATATAGCCGGACTACTGGAAATACTAAGCCAATAATATGTAAATATTTTACACGAATAATGTCTTATGGTACTATCAAATTGCATTGTACGTATTTATAGATATAGTTACAGGGGGTAGATGGTTCCATGGAAGTACTCAAAGAAAGATATTCTATAACAGAGCTTAGCACATCTTTGAATATAACAGATCATGCTTTAAGATTTTATGAAAAGGAATTCGGGTTAAATATCCCCAAGGACAACAGAGGCAGACGCTATTATACTACTGACCTTGCAAATTTAATGTATCAGATTAAAGCAATGCGGGATCAAGGTCTTGAGCTGAAAGCCATAAGAAAAATTCTTGAAGACGAAAATATTATTAAGCCTAAAGACATCAGTGTCCCACTTCAGACAGAACAGCTTCCTGCAGTAGTTTCAAAGAGATTGGAAGAACTTAGCAGTGCTGAAATGTCTATGATACTGGAAGCCTTAAACGGTATTAAAGAACAGCTTTTTAATAATGTTGCCGCAGAATTTATAAGTACTCGAGAACATATTTCAAAAGAAATTCATAGCTCCAAGCTAGAACTTGGAGCTTGCGTTGAAAATAGTTCCCGTAAACTGGAAATGAAAATGGACAAGCATTTTCAGGAGGTAGACAGGTATATTACCAATTGGAGAGAACGGAAAAACACATCTCTCGCAGGTAAACTGAAAAAACTCATCGGAAAATAGGTATTCCTCATTTCAACCTGCAGATAGGAATTTGTAATTCCTATCTGCTAAAAACTTTATATATTTAATCCTTTAACGCTAAACCTTTAGCATCCTTATTAATCGAACCGGCAAGAATCAATATTCCTTCTATCAGTCCCCAAACCCAAATGATTGGTGAAAGAATAAAGCATGATAAAACAGTCAGTAACAACTGTGCCAGACCAATCCCTATATAACCCAAATAAAATCTGTGAACACCGAACGCGCCAAGGAAAATCCCAAACAATCCTGCAGCAAGCTTTGACTTTTGCTGTCCGTAATTATTTAAAGTAAAACCACATTTCATACATACCTGAGACATTGAATCGGTTGCTTCGCCACATAAAGGACAAAAGTTATTCCCTTTTCCTGTAGGAACTCCACATGTAACGCATATAACAGCCTGATCATTCACAACGTTTCCGCAATTTCTACAATACATAAATATACCTCCTGATTTTTTCAAAAATATATGGTTAATATTATTTATTACTTAACATACAAATTTCTTATTGTATTTATATTCTAGTATACGATTGTGAATATTGTATGTCTGATTATTTTTTCTCGCTTTATATATTAATTTATTAAAAAAATAAAATCAATAATACAACGCATAAACTTAATATTATTGCAATGAAAAATCATATAGTATATAATTTTTATGGTATTTTTTGATGTTACAAACCATGAGAGGATAGATATATAAATGAAATTAGGAATTGTAGGACTACCTAACGTAGGCAAAAGCACTCTGTTTAATGCTATAACAAAAGCAGGTGCGGAGAGTGCAAATTATCCATTTTGTACTATTGAACCAAATGTAGGGATTGTAGCTGTTCCAGACGAAAGACTGGACATGCTTGCCAAAATGTATAACCCTGAAAAAATTACCCCTACTGTAATTGAGTTTGTTGATATCGCCGGCCTTGTTAAAGGTGCAAGCAAAGGTGAAGGGTTGGGAAATAAATTTCTTTCTCACATAAGAGAAGTTGATTCAATAGTTCATGTTGTCAGATGTTTTGAAGATAGCAATATTGTTCATGTTGACGGTTCTATTGGCCCAAAAAGAGACATTGAAACAATTAATCTGGAATTGATTTTCTCAGATCTTGAAATGATAGAGAGAAGAATCGACAGAACGAAAAAAATGCTTAAATCAGGAGACAAGAAGTTCCAGATTGAAATGGAGCTCTACGAATCTATTAAAGCTCACCTTGAGAGCGGAAAACCTGTAAGGTCAATGTCTTTTGACCAAGAGCAGCAGCAGCTTGTTGACCAGTTATTTCTTATAACATTAAAACCTGTTCTTTATGCTGCAAATGTTTCAGAGGAAGACCTATCTTCACTGGATAGTAACAGATTCCTTGCGGAACTTAAAGAAGTGGCTGCTGAAGAAAATTCAGAAGTTATGGTAATTTGTGCAAAGATTGAGGAAGAAATTGCTCAGCTGGATGATGCAGAAAAAGCTGATTTCCTTGAGGCTATGGGACTTGAAGAATCTGGTCTGGACAAGCTTATTAAAGCCAGTTACAAAATTCTGGGACTCATAAGCTATCTTACTGCCGGTCCACAGGAAGTAAGAGCCTGGACTATTACAAACGGAACTAAAGCACCCCAGGCTGCAGGTAAAATCCATAGCGACTTTGAAAGGGGTTTTATCAGAGCTGAAATTGTAGCTTATGCCGATTTAATTAGTTGTGGCTCATATACTGTTGCAAAGGAAAAGGGACTGGTTCGGTCCGAAGGTAAGGAATATGTAATGCATGATGGAGATGTTACATTATTCAGATTTAATGTTTAATTTAATGATGATGATAAAACCTGCTGTTGACAAAAACAGCAGGTTTTATTTTTTATAATCACCGCCATTTATTCTGCATCGGATAAGTCCCCTGTTAACATTAATCTTTCTTTAAGAAGGATGTGTCGCCTGCTATAACCTGAACATGATCTTTCGCAAGATTTGCATTTCCCATATAAACGTGATAATGTCCACCATTTACATAAATAGCAGGACTAGTGGCAATTCTATAATAATGAACATGACCATCTTCCAACGTAGTTGGTCCTTCAATATAGTGTATATGCCCTATCTGGTCACTGGTTTCATCAGTCTTTCCGAAATATTGATGAATGTGATCTTCAGTATTTGAAGTCTTTCCCGCAAAGCTATGTGAGTGAAGCTTATTTTCCATATTACCTTATTTCCCTCCTTTATAACTCATATGCGGACAAGATTAATTGATTAACCGCATGATAATATTTTATGTTTACATATTTTTATTTGTTACACTTGGATATAATTAAATAAAAAAAACAAAAACCCCAAAAGTTATGCTTTTCGGGTTTTTGTTTTATGTAAATAAATAAAATTAATTTACGTTTTCTGAAAGTACTGTTGCAACCTCTTCTATCTCTTCATTATGTAAAATTTCATTTAAATCAATTATTGAAAAAAGCTTCCCCTCATTCTTGCCTATGCCCTTTATGTATTTCTTACTGTTTAATTTAATTACTGCCTCGGATCTATCAACAGAATTATCATTAAGATTTATTATTTCAGTAACATTGTTTACCATAAATCCGTACAATTGATCATCCTTTTCAGTTATTATAATCTTTGTCTTTTTTGTTACCTCTGATTCTCCCAAATTAAACCTTTTGTTAAGATCTACAACAGGGACTACTTTTCCCCTGAGATTATATATTCCTTTAATATAATCGGGCATTTGTGGAACAAGTGATATTGATCCGTATTTCTCTATTTTATAGACAATTGAAGTCTCCACACTACAAAGCTCATTGTTCAAATCAAAAACTACAACTTGTATATCATTCATATATCCAACCTCCCGAAGAATAAATTAACTTTGCCATAATTATATTATCACACCGGATAAGCTTTTTAAAGAATTATTGACAGTTTCTTTTATAATCAAATATTTTTTGTTATAATACTCATGTGTTTTATAGCAAAATGATTGATAAGGATTGGTTATACTTATGGAGAAGAGTAGAATTGAACGATTGAATGAACTGGCAAAAAAAGCTAAATCAGGTTCTCTTACGAGTTCTGAACTAGCTGAGAGAGATAAGCTAAGAAAAGAATATATCGAAGCATTTCGTGCAAATTTGAAGGCTACTTTGGACAACACAGTTATTGTAGATCCAGACGGAAACAGAAGAAGTCTCAGAAAGGACAATTAAATCCTGAAATTGCCGGTTTAAGAGCAGTAAACCGGGAATAGGTATACTAACACCTTTCCCGGTTTATTTTATGTCCTGTAAGCTTTAATTTTTATATCTCCCCACTGGAGGCAACTTTTCCAGTACCTGTTTTTCCAATTTGTCCAGTACCTCTTTTGCAGTTCTAATATCCGTGTCCATATCATCCCTGAATTTCATAACAGCAACTTCATCATCAAGCATATCGGATTCTGAAAAAGGGAAGCTTTTCTTCATAGCCTCTATTTCATTCTCAACGTCTGCTTTTCGCTCTTTTATTGCAGTAAGTTGTTTTTCCAAGTCTTCATGCTTTTCGCTTATATTTCCAAAATCTTTAATAACTTTCCTACGAAGCCTTTTTAATTTCTCTATGTCTCCCTGCTGGTATGCTTTTTCTACTGATTTCCAGGTTCGTTTCATGCTTGTATCCTGATTTATTGTTAATTCAGGATGAATATAGCTTGCTATTTCCATATATATATCCTTCATTTTCAATTCATTGTCACGTTTATTCTTCTCCATAGCATAGTCTATTGAATGAACATATTCAATTTCCAGTCTCATTTTTTTTAGTACTTCATAGTGTTTTTCAAATTCTTTTTCCAATTCTCTGTCTATATAGGAATAGTCTATTGGTATCTTGAATTTTTCACATGTTTCAATCATTTCAAGTTTAAGTTTGGTTCTGGCAATAGCAAGTTCAAGCTTATGGAGTTCATATCTTGGTTCGCCAAGTTTAGCTACAAATTCATTTTTAAGGATTTCAGCCTCATACAACTTCATGTAATCCTTTTCAACCAGAGCTTCTGCCAAAAGCTTCCTGTTTAATGTATATTGTTCAATTAACTTATTCATTTAGCAACACCTGTCTTTTTTAGTCTTTTTTAATTTATTTAAGTATTCTCATATTGACTTAAATATAATTTTTTATAAAATCCATTTTTTTGCAGTAAGTCTTCATGACTTCCCTGTTCAACAATCCTACCATTATTCATAACAAGTATAACATCCGCTTCTTTAATGGTTGATAGGCGATGTGCTATAACAAAGCTTGTCCTTCCTTCCATCATATTCAAAAAAGCTTTTTGTATTTTCAACTCTGTCCTAGTATCAACACTACTGGTAGCCTCATCAAGTATTAGCATAGGAGGAATAACCAACATAACTCTTGCAATAGTCAATAACTGCCTTTGACCCTGTGACAAGTTACTTCCGCCCTCAGTGAGCTCTGTTTCATAACCTTTCGGAAGTCTCTTTATAAAACTGTGTGCATTTGCGGAGACCGCAGCTTTTTTTACTTCTTCATCAGTAGCTTCCGGATTCCCGTATGCTATGTTTTCACGAATTGTCCCCGCAAAAAGCCATGTATCCTGAAGAACCATTCCAAAAGATTGCCTAAGACTGTCTTTTGATATTTTACTTATGCTTTTATCATCAATATATATATACCCTTTATCTGTTTCATAGAAACGCATTAACAGGTTGACAAGAGTCGTTTTCCCCGAACCGGTTGGCCCAACTATGGCAATTCTCTGTCCTTCCTTAACATCAAGGTTAAAGTCCTGTATCAAAGGCTTTTCCTGAACATAAGAAAATGCTACATCGTCGAACCTGACATTCCCGCTAGTGTTCTTCAAATCAAACTCATTAATAGCTGCCTGTTTCTCAATTTTCTCATCCATTACTGCAAAAACTCTTTCCGCCGACGCAATGGCACTCTGTATCTGGGTTGTTACACTTGTTACATTGTTTATGGGTTGAGAAAAGTAGGTGGAGTACGTCAAAAAGCTGGAAATATAACCTATACTTAACCTGCCGGCAAGTGCCGCGATACCACCAGTCATTCCAAGCAGAACATATGTTATATTATTTACCAGACGGGTAGACGGGTTTACCAGAGACGAATAGAACTGAGCCCATCTTCCGCATTTATACAAACGTCCGTTTATTTCCTCAAATTTCTTTTGAGCCCTTTCCTCATAATTAAACGATTTTACAACCTTCTGATTCCCGATAATCTCTTCGATATAACCATTTAGCTCACCATTTACCTTTGACTGTTCTTTAAACATTTTTGATGAACGTCTTGTTATAAATGATGCAATTAAAAATGTAACCGGTGTCATTACAATTACTATAAGTGTAATCCAAGGATTCAAAACAAACATAAAAACAAGCGAACCAACTATGGATATTATACCAGTAAAAAACTGAGTTACAGACTGGTAAATTCCTTCACCTATATTTTCCATGTCATTTGTAAGCCTGCCCATTATATCCCCATGAGGCTTTTGGTCAAAAAACCTCAAAGGCATTTTGAGAATATGATCAAATACATCTTTTCTAATCCTCTCTACTGTTCTATTTGACAATACAGCCGTAATTACCTGCAAGCTCCATTGAAAAAATGCACTTACTAAATACAAAATTAATATAATTATAACAATATTTAGAATACTTTTGAAATCAACCTGTCCTCTTCCAACTATAGCATCAACGCCTTTACCTACTATAAATGGACCTGCAACCATAAGGATATTACTTAATGCTGCAAATAATATAGCTCCCATCATATATGGCTTATTGGCTAAAATGTATCTGCTGAGGCGTTTAACTGCATCACTTTTCATGTCTGAGCTACCTCGCTTTTTCTTTGTGAATAGTATATTTCCTGATAGACAGAGCAGGAGTCCAGCAACTCTTCATTTCTGCCTATTCCTACTATTTCTCCATCATCGAGTACTACTATTAAGTCTGCGTCTCTGATTGCAGCCACTCTTTGTGTTACCATTATTATTGTAAGTCTTTTTAGATTATCCTTGATTTGTCTTCTTACGGCTGCATCTGTAGCATAATCCAAGGCACTGGTACTGTCATCCAGAATAAGTATTTCCGGCCTTTTGACCACCGCTCTTGCAATTGCAAGTCTTTGTTTCTGTCCACCTGAAAGATTCGCTCCACCCTGGGTAATATGAGCCTTAATGCCTTCAGGTTTTTGCTTGATAAATTCTGTTGCCTGAGCAATTTCAGCTGCCCAATAAATATCAGTTTCCTGTGCCAGTTCATTTCCCCACTTTATGTTTTCCTCAATAGTTCCTGTGAATAGAACTGATTTCTGAGGAACAAGTCCTATTTTTTCTCTCAAATCCTGTTGTTTCATATTTCTAACATCTGTTCCGTTTATTAGAACTTGACCATCCGTAGTATCGTAAAACCTGGCAATAAGGTTTACAAGAGTGGATTTTCCTGACCCGGTAGAGCCAATTATCCCTACTGTTTGCCCATTATTGATGCCGAATGATATATTTTTCAAAGCGTACTCAGAGGCCCCATCGTATGTAAAGCGCACATTTCTAAACTCAATCAATGGCATTTCTTTTGAAACATTGACAGCAGACTGCAGATCTGCGATACTATCAGCCCTGTCCACTACAGACAGTCTAGTCTCCAATATCTCATTGACCCTGTTTGCTGAAGCTGCCGCCTTTGTAAAGGTGACCACCAGATTTGCAAGTACAATAAGTGCGGAAAGAATCATATTTATATAGTTGATATAAGCAATTATTTCACCTTGAGTCATTGCACCATGATATACCTGTATTCCGCCAAACCACAGTATTGCAGCTACACCAAGGTTTACTATAACAGTTGTAGCAGGATTTAGAAGTGCTGAAACCTTACCTACTTTTATAGACATATCTGCGTATTCCCTGTTGCCTTTTGAAAAACGTTCTCTTTCCTTGTCCAGTTTTGCAAACGCACGTATTACCCTGACTCCGGACAAATTTTCACGGATTATTACGGACAATGTATCAAGCTTTTTCTGTACTGTCTTATATAGTGGTATTGTTCTTGACATTATAAAATATATAATCAGTGCAAACAAAGGCATTGTTATAAATAGTATTACTGATAGCTTCAAGTTGATGGTCATTGCCATTATCAAACCGCCAATGCAAAGAAAAGGGACTCTGACAACAAGTCTTATCAGCATGGCTACCGCAAGCTGGAGCTGGTTTACATCACTGGTTATTCTATTTATGAGAGAAGGAGTTCCTATTTTATCAAGCTCATTAAAGGAAAATCCTTGTATCTTTTTGAATAATAGGTTTCTCATTGACGTTCCAAACCCTTGTGAAGCTATAGATGCATAATACTGGCATATATATGCAGAACCGGCTCCGGTAATTGCGATTGCAATCATTATCCCTCCCATCATATATACGTATGATGGATTGTTTGCTTTTACACCATTGTCAATAAGCTTTGCCATTAATAAAGGTATTGTCAATTCAAGTATTGCTTCAAATAATTTAAATGCGGGACCTAAAACAACTTGTTTTAGATATGGCTTTAAATATTTTATTAATTTAAACAATGAATAACTTCCTCCAATTTTACGTTAACTTATTTTGCTAATATTGAAACTAATTAAAGATACATGTCCTCCAGTATCGCTAAACCTGTTTTTGTCTTAAAATATTTACCTCTGACAGCATTTATAGCATTTTTGTCTATTTCATCTTCATATATGTTCACAAGAAAATCAGCTTCAACCAATATTTGAAAATCTACTCCGTCTATTTTATTATAGCTGTGGTGATGCCCAATTAAATAACAAACTCTTTCAACAGTTTCATTATCGGTATCGTACTTACTCATTATCTCTTTTGCTATTGCTGGCCCTTCCTTTTCCTGATATGGTCCCGCAGAGGAATTATACTTTTTTTCTGCCTCTTTGATTCCTATATCGTGAAGAATTCCCGAAAGCCTTACAACCAGTAATTCTTTATCATTAAGCTGCTCTAATGTACCTATAGTATTACAAAAGCTATAAACCTTCAAAGCATGGTTAATACGCTTAACATCTTTATTGAAATAGTTTATCATTTCCATTATTATTTTGTCTGAATTTATTGTCATATTACCCTCCTTTATTACGGATTTACTCATTTCTATCAATTATATTGCATTGATATTTGAAAAACAATGCAGATGTCAGAAATTTTATGGTACAATGATAATGTTAATAAGGTATTTAATATTCTTATATCATAAAGAGGGTTACCATGAAACCACGCATTCCGTTTATTGATTTATTAAAAACGATAGCAATACTTGGCGTTATAATTATCCACGTTTCATCCAGAGCATTAATACATTATGATGTTGCCTCTGTAAACTGGAACCTTTCGGTTTTTTGGGGTGCAGTGGTGAGGTGGAGTGTTCCTGTCTTCCTCATGTGCAGCGGTGTTTTATTTCTTAATTCTGATAAAAGCATGTCCATAAAACAAATATTCAGTAAGTACTTACCGCGTATTATAGCGGCACTTGTTTTCTGGGCTGTATTATACGAAGCATGTGATGTTTATTTAAACTATGTACATACTGGATTTATCGAATTATCCGTATTGAAGGAGTCCATAAAGAATCTTCTTACATGTAATACACATTTTCATTTATATTATTTGTACATAATCATTCTTATATATGCTCTTATTCCTATCATCCGTGTATTTACTAATGCAGCGGACAGACGTCAGATTGAGTATGCCCTGGGTGCATGGTTTGTTCTTGGAATTGTATACCCTTTTATTGTAAAATTCTATCCATTTTATATGCTTAAAGGAATAGTAGTTCAGTATAAAATTGCAATGGCATACTCCTCTATTGGGTATTTTATTTTAGGACATTATTTACATAAATACACTTTATCTAAAAAAACAACCTTCATTATGTATTTACTGGGAGCTGTAGGATTTGCTATAACTTTTGGAGGAACTATTTATCGGTCAGAATCATCAAATACGCTAGATACACTTTTCCTTGAAGGTATGTCTCCTAACATTGTATTTATGGCTTGTGGAATGTTTTTACTTGCAAAAAATATAAAAGGCATTTATAAATCCGATAAAATTGTAAAATTGTTGGGTTTTATTTCTCAGGGAAGTTTTTGTGTTTATCTTTTTCATGATTTCATAAATATAGCTTACAGGGAACTTAAAATTGAGAGTACTATTGCCAATCCAGTCATTTCTATACCTTTTCTTACATTAATTAATCTCGGAATAAGCCTTTTTGTCTACATAATATTGTCCAAGATACCTTTTGTAAAAAAATACCTGATATAGCCTCTATACTTGTATCAGACCATATTATTCCATCCCCAAAAAAGAAATACTACTGCAAGAAGCATAATAATTATTCCAAGTATCTTTCGATTCAAGAATACTACCTCCTCTAAAGCGTACAAAGACGCTAAACACATTTACGTAATTAATTTAAGTATAAATAATAAATGTGTTTTATTTGTGTCGTAATTGTAACTTTTTCAAAAAAAGTATATTTTAGAGAAGGGGTGATAACAGTCTGCAAATGCTTTCCAATATTTTTGACAGTACACCTCTTTTTTTATAACTTTCTTCAGTTACTTCCCTACATATATTAAGATCATTATAAAATATTGTTGAACATTTATGAGTTATGTCATGCCCATACATAAAAGCATTGATTTCAAAATCCAGTGAAAAACTTCTCATGTCCATATTTGTAGAACCAATGGAACAGCAAGTGTCGTCTATTACTATCATTTTTGAATGTAAAAAACCCGGATACAGGTAAACTTTTACTCCAAAGTCCATGACATCTTCAATAAAGGATGTTGTTACTTTGTACACAAGCCTTTTGTCAGGGACTTCAGGTATCTGGATAATAACATTTACACCCGACATTGCAGCATTTTGTAAAGCTTCAAGAAATGAGTCATCCGGAACAAAATAAGGGGTCTGAATAAGAATGGAGCATTTTGCAGAATTAATCATTTTTATCATGCCTCTCTTGATCTCCTCTGCATTGGTATCAGGTCCGCTTGATACCATTTGAATAGCTACATCTCCTTTTTCTTCTTTCTTGATTGGCCTAAAGTATTTATCCAACCTTCCAAAATCTACTTCTTTTTTGGAAGCATACAGCCAATCTGTCATAAACCTGAGTTGGAGGCAGTAAACGCTGCTTCCTGTTACTTTAAGATGAGTATCCCTCCATGGCTTGATTCTTTTGTGAAGTCCCAGATACTCATCACCGATATTAATTCCTCCTACATATCCCACCTTTCCATCAATAACCACAATCTTTCTGTGGTTTCTATAGTTTGCTTTAAGATAGTTATCTATTGAATTTGAAAAGAAGCTTAATACCTCTCCGCCATTATCTATAATGGTTTTAAAAGCTCGGTACGGAAAAAATAGATTTTGCCCATGATCAAAAAGTACCCTTACAGTAACACCCTGTTTTGCTTTTTTAGCAAGAGTATTTATTATCAGTGTACCAATTTTATCATTTTTTATAATGAAGTATAGCATATGAATAGAAGTTTCAGCACCTTCTATATCTCTTAACAAGGAATCGTATTTATCCTGAGTTTTCGTAAATATTTCAACTTTGTTATCATTGGTAAAAGGACTTTGGGACAGATTTATATTAAAATTTATAAGCTGCTTCACATAAGGATTATATAATTCTTTGAACATGGTTTCATCATAACAAACAGTGCCTAACGTTTGGTAAATTTCTCTACTGTACTCAACGTCTTTATGATTTTTAATATGAAATTTTTTCTTTTTCAAATTTAATGGTCTTCCAAATATCAAATATAGTATAAAACCGGCTACAGGCAATAAAGTGAGTGCTAAAATCCAACTCAAAGCACGAACAGGCTTTTTTCTTTCAAAAAAGAGTGCTGTAATAACGAAAATACTGTTTGAAATTATTATAATTAATGAAAGTGCTGAATATAAGTTTGTATTCATGTCTCACTCCAGCTTTAATTGTTTCAGATAATCAAGTTTTCTGTACTCTTTTCCGATGTGCTCCTTTATATATCTTTTGGATATTTCCCCTAATTCTTTTATAGATTCTTGGGAAAGTGAAAAATTAAACAGTTTTTGAGGGCTGATAAATACTATGTATTTTAATGCCTTGACAGTACCCGGCAATAGTGATATAGATCTTGACTTTGGATTTAAGCAATCTTTACAAACCAGACCCGAGCTGTCAAAATCAAAGTACATATTCTCATCCTGTGCTTTTCCGCAGTTTACACAATTTATAACATGGGGCTCATATCCCAGTAGGGACATGAGCCTTAACTCAAAAACTACAGTTATAAGTTTAAGCGGGCGGTTGGTTTTGGAAATGACATAGAGTGTATTCAGAAGAAGTCGAAGAACCTCTTCTGAGGGTTCTCCCTCCTGAACATTATCCGAAATCAACTCAAGTATATGAGAGCAGTATGTCAATTTTTCTATATCGTTTCTTATTTCATAATTAGGCTCTATTACCTGACAGCTTGACATATTGTAAAGCTCTTTTCCTTTAAACAACATATACTCGCTGTAGGTAAAAAGCTGTGAGCCTGCACTCAATGAGCTTTTAGCCCTCCTTGCATTTTTTGCAGCTATTGAAATTTTACCTTCTTCGGCAGTAAGTACAGTAATAATCTTATCTGCTTCACCGGTATTTACTTCTTTTATAACTAACCCCTTATAATTAAGATAACTCATTCTTAACCCCGATAATTACCTAGACTTCTGTTTCCTCTCGCATGACATTCTCTGCTGGTTCAGACTTAAACTTTTCTTCGATCTCTTTCATCAGAACATAAGAATCAATACTTCCTGTTGTTTTAAAAACATTCCATACAAAGTCCAGTAACATAAATGTCAGCCCCCTTGGCGTAAAATTTGTTTAGAACTATATTTTTTTACATTATATATTCTCTCACAATCCGCCAAGAGTATACCCGATTAATTCTTATTTGTTTTATAACCAAGTGTTTTGAGCATATTGTCGCTGTTTCTCCAGTCCGGCTTTACCTTTACCCAGAGTTCCAGAAATATCTTTGTGTCCAGCAGACGCTCAATTTCGTATCTGGCAGCACTTCCGATTTTCTTAAGCATATTTCCCTGCTTACCTATGATTATGCCCTTGTGAGAGCTTTTTTCGCAGTATATGGTGGCCTGAATATTTATAAGCCCATCTTCTCTTTCCTTGAACGATGTAACCTCCACACCAACACCATGAGGTACCTCGTCATCAAGATTAAGGAGCACTTTTTCTCTTATCATTTCAGCAGCAATTATCTTTTCAGGCTGGTCTGTCAGCATATCTTCTGAGAAAAACTGGGGCCCCTCCGGTATATAATCCAATGCCTCTTTTAATATTATATCAATACCATCATTTTTTAATGCTGAAATCGGAATAATCGCTTTAAAATCCATAAGCTTGCTGTAGCTGTCTATTATCGCCAGCAATTTGTCCTTGCTAACTAAATCAACCTTATTCAATATAAGGAAAACTGGAGTTTTTACCTGCTTTAACTGCTGTATAATGTTAATATCCTGAGCTCCCGGCTGGGCATTCGCTTCAACCAGAAAAAGAACCAAATCAACTTCCTTTATAGTCTCAGACGCAACATTTACCATATATTCTCCAAGCTTAGTTTTAGGCTTGTGAATACCCGGAGTGTCAATTAATATAAGTTGGCATTCTTTATTTGTTATAACCCCTCTTATAGTATTTCTTGTAGTCTGGGGCTTGTCCGACATAATTGCAATTTTCTGACCAGTTACCGTATTTAAAAGTGTTGATTTTCCTACATTAGGTCTTCCTATTACTGATACAAAACCTGATTTATATGACATTGTCTCCTCCAATATATTATTAAAAAGTTCTGAATGCGTTTGGTAGTAAATCCCCAAACCTTATTTTTTTATATTCACCATTTTTTTTAGTGCATATTAATTCCATTTCATCATCTGCAAATTCAGCCATTACTTGCCTGCAAATGCCACAAGGATATATGTAGTCCTCATCATCACTGGCTATAGCAATTTTGTCAATTTTTACCTTACCTTCTTGTGAAACAGCCTTAAATATTGCAGTTCTCTCTGCGCAGTTTGTTGCACCGAAAGAAGCTATTTCAACATTACAGCCCGTATATACTTTACCTGAAGCTGTTAATATTGCAGCCCCCACCCTAAATTTCGAATAAGGTACATAAGCTGTATCCATGGCCTTTCTCGCACATGCTGCTAGCTCCATATCATTCATCTTGAAGCCTCCTTCTCATTTATACAACTATGCTAATAAAATAGTCAATTTATGTATAATCTTATCCCACAGAATAAATAATCCTATTACAATACTAAAAATTGCCGATACAAAAACTGCTCCGGCTGAAACATCCTTTATAATCTTGGCTTTTGGATGGTAAACATCGACTATTATGTTAACTACCACTTCAACAGCCGTATTAATTAATTCAAAACAAATTACCATGGCTATTGTTAAGCAAAGTATAGTAAACTCAATTTTGCTAACACGAACCCACAGTGACAATAATATAACTATCGTACCAATGACTAAATGGATTTTCATGTTTCTTTCATTTACAATAGTATACCAAATTCCCTGAAAAGCATTATTAAAGCTCTCTATAGGATTTCTGTTCTTCATAACACTCCTATTCTCTGGGAAGTCCGATTTCCTTCAAAATGTCTTCCTGCTTTTTGAACATTATCTCTTCCTCATTTTTTTCCATATGATCATATCCTAAAAGGTGGAAACATGAATGTGCTGTTAGAAAAGCCATCTCTCTTTCAAAACTGTGGCCATAGGCTTCCGCCTGTCTCTCAGCAGTTTCAGCGGAAATAATAATATCTCCCAGAATTAACTCTCCCATTTCAAGGTCATAGTCCCCTTCATCTGATATTAGCTTACCGTCTTTAAAATCTACCATAGGGAAGGACAGAACATCTGTCGATTTATCTATATCCCTATGCTCCTTGTTTATATCTCTTATCTCGTCGTCATCGACAATTAAAACACTTACTTCGTAATCCTTGTCAAGGTTCTCTGACTTCATACACAGTTTTATTGTCTTTTCTATGAGGCTTTCTATTTTTTTGTCTACTATAACTTTGTCCTGCTCATTTTCAATTATTATCAAGTTTTGTTCCTCCACCTGTTCTTTTATCTTCCGAATCCTTCTCCTTATTATACTCTCCCTTTTCCTCAATAAAAATATCCTTTTTTAATGCGTCTTTTATTTCAGGATATTGTTCTCTTGCATGGAAATAACCGCTGAGTACTCTCATAAAGGATTTAGCTATAGTATCAAGATCTGAAAGAGTAAGCTGGCACATATCCAGTTGACCATCATCAAGCTTATCCTTGATTATTTTTCTAATCAAACCTTCTATTTTCCCTTCCGTTTTATCTGTCATTGATCTTACGGCCGCTTCTACTGAATCAGCAAGCATAACAACAGCTGCTTCTTTTGTTTGGGGCCTTGGACCCTCATATCTGAAATTCTCCTGCTTTATTTCTTCGTCGCCACCGGCTTTCATTGCCCGATGAAAAAAGTAAGCTACCAGAGTTGTACCATGGTGCTGTTTTATTATATCTCTGATTGCGGTAGGAAGCTTGTACTTTATAGCAATGTCTACTCCATCCTTGGCATGTGATGTTATCACAAGAGTACTTAAATTAGGAGTCATCCTGTCGTGGGGATTTTCGCTCAACTGATTTTCTTTGAAGAAGTCGGGCCTTTTCAATTTTCCAACATCATGAAAATAAGCACCTGCTCTGGATAGTAAAGCATTTCCTCCTATATCCTCCGTAGCTATCTCTGCCAGATTTCCTACCATTAAACTGTGATGATAGGTTCCGGGTGCTTCTATCAGTAATCTTTTTAACAAAGGATGATTTGGGTTGGAAATTTCCAAAAGCTTTAATGGCGTCACAATATTAAAAACACTTTCCAAAAATGGCAACAAACCTATAGTAAGTACCATTGAAATCAGACCGTTCAGAAAGACAGCTATACTATCCTTAATAATTGTTTGCAAATCACTTTTATATATAAAATTCAGAGCAACTATAAGAACGACATTTATTAATCCAAGTAGTATTCCATTCATTGACAATTTGCTTCGTTGGCTTGCTTTAGTTACAAGAAAAGCAGAAATGACCCCACAAATCAGGCCCATAAACAAAAACTTGTTGTCACCCTTAATCATAATTGAAATACCAACTGTAAGTACACAGTTTATTACAACGGCGAGCTCCATATTTAAAAGTATGGAAACCAACATTGTACCCACAAAAACCGGTATTACAAGGCCCTCGTAGTAAGGATAGAGACATCTGGCCAGAACAAGTATTATAACAACTATTAAGGATAACAATAACAAGTCCTTTTTGTCGTTATATATTTTTTTGTTGTATTTTTTAAGGAACACTATAACCAAGCCTGCTAGAAATAAAATAGTGGTAAGAATACCTATTGAGAAAAGGTAATCATATTTACTTTTTGTTTCCAACAAATTTAACTCTTCAAGAAGCTGTAACTTGTCCTCTGTTACAACATCCCCAAAGCTTATAATCCTTGATTCCTTTTTGATTTTTACAATATTTGCGTCATTATTGTAGGCCTCCTGCTGCTTCTTTAAAGTAGCCTCTTCATCTATAACCCTATTCGGCTTCAAAATTGCTTTTACAAGCTGATTACCGATATTTTTAAGTTCCTGGCTTATTCCCTGTTCACTTTGATAACTGTTCTGCAGTCTATGTATGTGAATTGCAAGATTGCTTTCAGTTACCTCTTCAGACATAGCCTCCGAAACAAGCCGACGGGTAATTTCTTCAAAATTATCTAGTTCTGTATCTGAAATTTTGGATACAAGGTAATTTATCTGGTCTACCGATAACGGTATATTCAGCTGTGATACATGCTGTGTAAGGCTGCTTATTGCTTCATCACGGGCCTGTTTCAAATACACATCATAATCACGGGCGTTTGTACCTACTCCGAGCTGCTTTAAGTTTTTATCAATACTATCTCTGGCAGATGAACCTGCCTTGAAAAAATCATCTTTCTTATAAATAACCTCTACAAAAGCTTTCGTATCTTCCTTATTAACAGGCTCAACACTTTCTCTTGCAGATATTCTATTTTTCTCTGTCAGGACCTCGTTAACCAAATCTCTAGGTGCTGTAATATCATAAGTGGACACGTCCCCCACACTTAATCTGTATTTTTTAGGCAGTGCCCCCGTCTGAATTATTATGAATGCAATCAGTACTGTAATAATAACAAGAAAAGCACGCTGAAAAGCGAAATTTCTCGCTATCTTTTTCAGCCTGCCATTACCTTTCTTCTTTTTTATCATTGGCTTTCCCCCGAATCGAAGCTCACTTTTTGTTTGAATCGTGTTTATCGTATGCGACTATAATCTTTTGTACTAATTCATGCCTTACAACATCCTTTTCTGTAAGGTTAACAAATGATATTCCTTCTATATCTGCAAGTATTTTGGTGACTTCCCTGAGGCCTGATTTCTTATCCCCCGGCAAATCAACTTGTGTAATATCACCCGTAATAACTGCCTTTGAATTAAACCCGATTCTTGTGAGAAACATTTTCATCTGTTCAGGTGTTGTATTCTGGGCCTCATCCAATATTATAAAGGAATTGTCCAGAGTTCTTCCTCTCATATATGCAAGAGGTGCTATCTCAATCATGCCTCTCTCCAAATATTTCAAATAAAGGTCCGCACCCATAATCTCATATAAACCGTCATATAAAGGTCTTAAATATGGGTCTACTTTATTCTGTAAATCCCCCGGTAAAAAGCCCAGTTTTTCTCCGGCCTCTACTGCCGGCCTTGTCAGGATAATCCTATCAACTTCCTTATTCCTGAATGCAGTTACAGCCATAGCCACGGCTAGGAAAGTTTTTCCTGTCCCGGCAGGACCAATACCAAATACAATATCATTCTTTTTAATGGCATCAACATAAATTTTTTGACCATGGGTTTTATATTTTATCTGTTTGCCCTTTGCAGTAAGGCAAACATAGTCTGTAAGAATTTCATCTGCCTTTTCTATCTGTTTCTCATTAGACAAACCTACCAAATAGAGCACATTTTGTCTGGTTATGGACTGTCCTTGTTTAGCAATGTCAAGAAGCTTATTAAGAACTGTTTCAGCCCTACTAACGCTCTCTGTTTCACCACTTATTCTAATGGATGTACCCCGTGTCAAAACTTTTACCTTAAATGCTTCTTCTATAATTTTTATGTTTTCATCATAATTACCAAAGATATTCATTGCATGTTCAATTGTATAAAACTCTACACTTCTCTCAGTTATATCCGCCAAGTATTATTAGCCTCCTATCATCTGTGTAACTCCAATGTCTTCTATACATTCTACCGTTACTGTAGCAGTTATCTTACCATCATCGTTTTCGGTATAGTATACATTCTTTTTAGCTATCTCTGCTCCTTGCGGTATCTGTTCCTGTACTTGTTTAAAAGCCTTATCTGCTGCTAATTGTTTTGCTTTGTCAATATCAAGCTTTTCCTGTATCAATTCATACTCATAGTATTTGTCAACAACCCATTCTACAGGTAAAGCAAGATTCTTACCTAATGAAAGTTTCTTTTTTACCTCTATGTGTTCTGAATTATTATATGGAATTTTTCTATGAAATAATTTGAATTTTTTTGTAAAAAAAACAAGAGAATACCTTTCTTTCTCGAAACCCGTTCTCCTGTTTTTAACAAGGGTTTGTTCCACCTGACTACTGGCTTCATACCATGTCCTGGCTTTTACAGACCCCATTGAGTGAACCATAAGTGGAGGGGCTTCAGGATTTTTTACATTCTCTATTGTTCCTGTAACAAGTAGCTGGCCTTTTGTTACTGTATCACCAATTTTCACCGTTTCGAGGCCTTCTTTTGCTACAATTGAGTATATAACACCATCCTTTGCTGCAACCAAATTGCATGGTATATTTTTATCTATTAAATCCGGAGGTTTCACCCTTTCAGAAACATTAACAAAAACCCTTGTCCCCCGGACCGAAACACTGATCCTTGAAAGGTCATTTATCCCAAGCATTATATTGTCTACAACGTTATCAGGATTTATGCTGAATTTAAATGCCCCGGGTTTTATTCCGTTCTCATAGAGCTTCTCTAAAATAACTTCCGTGGAAACCTTGTCATTTCCGGTAACTGATACATCCCATATAAATGAGGATATTATGAAAAAAGTAATTATACATACAGCTGAACCGATAATAAAAGCCTTTCGGTTTTTGTATTTGTATATTAAAAAAGGAAGCCCTTTTTTTCTGTTAATATGTACTCTGCACCGGGATTTCTTTGCAACTGGCCGCAACATTCTAAAATCTTTTATACTGATTTTCATAGTAAGTTTGCTGCTGCTGTTCCATTTTACATTCCACAGTCTAATCTGACGATGAGTACATATATTTATAAATTTTTCCAAAAAATATCCTTCAACTACTATAATAACATATCCAAGTATATAATTCCACAACCTCCAAATTAACATTTTCGTTACCCCCGTATTTTCACTTGAAAGAAATTACTTTTGGAATTCAAGCGACAGTATGTTTCCGTATACCATAATATTTTCCGCCGTAATCTCTTTAATATAAATATCAGTACCTGTCAATTTAATAATCCCCGAAGTAGTATTTACACGTATTACTCCTTCCGCATACTCTACAATTCCTTTGTAGTTTTCGATAATAACATCTCCGTTGCCCAGCATAACAAGTTTAGGCATATTTAAAACAATCTCTTTTGGTAACTCAAGCATCTCCGTGATTTTTTCTCTTAACTTAGGTTTGTTACTTTTTACCGTAGGAGTTTTTATGTTTTTCTTATTTTTGTTTTTACCTGCCGAACTCATTCTCCCCGCCATATCCAACCCTCTAATCGTTTAATTTGCCAGCTCCTGAACGTTACCAAACTCATATCCATTTTCACGTGCCCCTTTGATAATCATACCTAACGCATCTGCATTATCTTTAGACACCGCATGAAGCAACATAATCTCACCATTATGAAGATTACGTATTACTACCTTATATGCATATTCAGGACCTCTTACCTTATCCCTGTACCAGTCATCATATGCAAAACTCCAGAAAAGGTTGCAATATCCAAGCTTATTTGTAATACTCAGGGTACGTTCACTGTATTCGCCCTTTGGTGGCCTGAGAAAATTCATTTTTACACCGAATTTTTCTGTAAAAGCACGCTCAAGGCCCACTACTTCCTCTTCGATTTGAGTATCACTTTTTTCCGGCAGACTTGGGTGGTGTATTGTATGATTTCCAACGGTGTGTCCTTCCTCAACCATTCTGCGTACTAAATCCTGATGCTCTTTGAGATATGGACCTGTTATAAAAAAAGCAGCCTTTACATTATTGTCCCTTAGTGTATCTAGAATTTGCCCGGTATAGCCATTTTCATAGCCCTCATCAAATGTAAGATAAATTACCTTTTTACTTACATCTCCAAGATATTTGGCTCCATATTTGGAAAGCAACTCAGGAGTTCCGGGATCGGCTCTGGGTGTTTGATTGTTTGACTGCCTAGCCATTCCCCAACATCTTTTTTTGTCGTTTGGATATGAACTTTTATCAGATACTTCCCCTTCTGTGGCTGAGCTATTCCCTTCAACAAGCCTTCCTGTCAGTTCAGTAGAAAAATCAACTTTATTACTACTTGCACTGTATACCCCTCCAATATCAGAAAACCCGGAATCCGAATTTGAATCCCTATATTTCTTTATTGTAAAAAATGCAAAAATCAAAGCTACGCCTACTATTAAAGCCATTACGATAATTGCCTTATTTTTTTTCAATCTTATTACCTCCGTCGTCGCAATTGTTCTAAAATCTGAAATAAAATTGTTCCTCATATATTTATATATAGTTCGTCTATCTTTTTAGAACAACTTTTACCTATAACAAAAAAATCCTCAAAGAAGTGAGTTACATCACTCTCTAAGGATTATTTATCCGGTTCTTATATCTATTTACTATTTTCTACAATTTTAAGTTTGTCTGTCTTTATTAATTCTTCACCTATTGGAGGAATTTCAACATTGTCCGATTTCTGAACACTGACGTCAACGAATACTTTTATTTGTTCAAAAACTCCACCCACCATATTTAACGCGTTCACTGCGTCATCAGGATCAACAATAGCCTTTATAACATATGGTGGAAGTACATGCCTGCCATTAACATTTATGTATCCTCCTGCTCCTCTGACTTCACTTGTATCAATTATTCTTTGATCATTTATCGCAAGCGCCTGTGCATCTGTAGCTCTCAGCTCATTTAATACGAATAGAAGATCATCATCCTCAACACTTAAAGCATCATCTTTGCTGAATGTAACAACAACTCCTCTTCCTTTGACCTGAGTTAGCCCTGCAACAGTTTTCAGCTTTTGTATTTCATCCGACAAAAGTTTTAGATTTTCATCTGAATTACCTCTTGCATTCTCGAACTTGGATAATTGGGTTTGTAATTCATTAAGCTTTGCTCTTAAGTTCTCATTATTTTTCTGCTCATTTAGTATTTTTACCACCAGATCATCTTTCTTCTGATTTTCCAATGTCATTACCTTTGCATTATTTCGTATACTCTGAAACTGCCATGACAGTGCAAGTCCAAGAATTACACATACTAATGCTATGGATATGTTTCTACTTCTCCTTTTTGCTTTCATTATCTGCTACCTCCAGCTTGGAAATCAATCCATTGATGTCATTCATGAATTTTGGTATAACTATGTTATTTTTCTGTTCTACAGTAACACGCTTTTTGTATTGTATAAGTCCACTTACCACGTCACTGTTCTTTATTGCAGAGTACAACTTGTCAGGATCACCAATTGCCTTTATTTCAAACGGAACTGCATACCTGTTTTTATTTATTTTTATGGTAGGGCCTGTACAAATCTGCTCACTGGTTGCAATGAGCCTTTCATCATTTATTGCTATAGCTTGCGCTCCGGCATCTCTCAAATCATTTATAATACCATAAACCTCGTAATCGTGAATTATATAATTCATTTGGCTTGCAGGGTCAGGGTTTTCTGCATCATTTAAAGTTATTACTACACCATCCCCGGTCACATCTGTTAATCCTGATATGAATTTAAGAGAATCCAGCTCATTTTTTAAACTGTTACTGGTATTCGTTCCAGGAGAAGCTTTCAAGAAATCTTCCTTTTTATGTTCAAGTTCTGCTATCTGTGCCTTATACTGCTCTCCTTCCTTAACTCTTGTATCCAGTTGACTTTTTAGTCTGTTATAATCAAGTGTAAGAGCAGACTGTTTTTGCATGCTTACAGTACTTCTTATTTGTACGGTAACTATCATACCGAAAATGGCAAATATGATAAATAGAATAATAAAATTGTCTTTTACCTTCATTATAGCCTCTTTTGTATACTTTATTATTTTCTCCTTGGTTCCCTCTTTATATAATTTTACTTTTTATACACAATTTTTTCAAGGAAAAAACATTTTTACTTATTTTTAAACTTTTTCATTGACAAAATTATATAGTCTATTGTATACTAATATTCGTCTTAGGGGAGTAGCGCAATTGGTAGAGTAGCGGTCTCCAAAACCGTCGGCTGCGGGTTCAAGTCCTGTCTCCCCTGCCAAAAGAAGCACTTAGAAGATTTATTCTTTTAAGTGCTTCTTTATTGCTAAATACAACATAAAAGCCTAGAACTGTAAAAAGTACTAGGCTTTTATTTGTGGGAAATATTTGTGACATTAGTTGGGGTATACTTTAAACTCCCCTTGCCTCGGGAGGCCAAATAAATTTGTGAATTTGAAGGCTTAACCTTACATTTAATTTATTTTCCTCAAAGTAAGCATTATTTTCTTTTAACATATTAACTATTTCAATACCATCCAGTTTCCCAAAAACAGGCGAAAAATTAACAATAACACCTGTTTGAGATAGAATACTTCTATGTTCTTTAATTGTTTCAAATGCGAATTCTAAATCTCTCTGACTACCAACTATAAATTTTATTTCATCATCTGAACCTAATAATTTGAAATTTTCATTATAAATATTAAAGTTAGACATTCCAGAGTCAGGGCATTTGACGTCTAAAGCATAGTTTAGCTTTAAAAAGTTAGCATCTTCTACAAAATCATTTAATTCGGTCTTACTATACAAAGGGCAGCTCCCGTTAGTCTCAATCCTAACGTTAAATCCTTTTGAAGCCAGATAGATAGGTAGATACCTCTTGACTTTATTTAATTCAAGAGGCTCTCCCCCAGTACACAAAACACTCTTGCAATTATAGCTATCTAATATATTAACAATTCCATTTGGTTTAAGTACTTGGATACCATTGCCAAACTCGTTGTAGCTATACTTAGTGTCACAATAATCACACCTCAAATTACAGCCAGCCACCCTTACAAATGTCATAACTGAGCCAGCAGATATTCCCTCTCCTGAAACACTGTTAAAAATCTCAATAATAGGTATTCTGCTCTGTTCAAATTGCTGTAGATCCATATTATACCTCTCTGATAACTTCAGCAAAGCTAGTGGTAGTTTCCCATATTTTTATTTTATCAACCACAATATCACTATCGGAAAGCTCTTGAGTTAGATCCTTAAAAAAACTTGCTGCCATTTCTTCAGCAGTAGGTCTATATTTAACTGTTGCAACTTTCTTGCCGCTGCTCTTTAATAATTCTGCTATCTGACGTTCTACAGAATCATTCGTATCGCACCAGAACATAAAGGCGTGATCCAGAGGCTCAATTATTTTTCTCTGAACTATTGCTTTAAGATCAGAAAAGTCCATTACCATTCCGTCCGAGTGAAGAGTGTCTTCAAGTACTCCTTTGTTTCTTCTCGATATCTGGACCTGCATTCTATATGTATGACCATGTAGGTTACTGCACAAGCCTCTGTGGTTTGATAACATATGTGCCATATCCCAAGAAAACTCTTTAGTTATTGATATTTTACCCAATCATTTCTCTCCTTACTTCAAAACAATATTATGAGTTTAATTCTTCACCTAAAGCCCTATATATCTTATCGGGTCTTTTTCCCTGGCCTCTTTAAATGCTTTTAATCTTAGAGAACAACTGTCACACGTCCCGCAAGCCAATTCTTCACCACGGTAGCATGTCCACGTAAGGCTATAATCTACTCCTAGTTTAATACCTAACTTTACCTCATCTGATTTAGTCATACATACCAGAGGTGCATGAATTTTAATTTTTTTACCTTCTTCTACAGCACATACTGTACCAAAGTTAATAGCATTTTCCATAGCATCAATAAACTCTTGTCTACAATCCACATATCCCGAATAGTCAACTTCACTAACCCCGATAAATATGTCTTGAGCACCGATGACCTCAGCGTAAGATGCTGCAAAGGATAAAAATATCATATTACGTGCAGGAACATACGTTATTGGGATTTTATCCTTATTTATGTTGCTATCGGGTACACTAATATTAGTGTCTGTCAGTGCAGATCCACCCCATGCATCCATATTTGTATTGATAATAATATGTTCCTTAACGCCAGCTTTTTCTGCAATTATCTTGGCGCATTCAAGCTCTTTATAATGCCTCTGACCATAATTAAAAGATAAAGCATATACTTCGTATCCTTCAGATTTTGCTATGTATAAAGCTGTTGTGGAGTCCATACCTCCCGATAATAAAACTACTGCCTTTTTCAACATTACCAAACCCTTTCATATTTTTAGCTACAATACCAATAATTTACCATTTATATGTATTAATTTCAAATTTAATTTCTATAACTATTAGCCACTAATTATAAAGTCCAAGTTATCAATTTAAAATTGTATGTAAAATAGGCCACCTCAATTAAATTTTTTTCTGTATTACTTTGCTGTAAGATATCTCGTACCAGAAAAAATAATTAAAATGACCTATAAAAAGCAGATATAATATTTTTTGATGAATTTGGAATGTGATCTAACTAATTTTTTCTGTTTAACGGTAGTAAATCTAGAATCTGTCATGGCTTTACTTGAAAATTATGCTTGTCAGGATATATTTTGCAGGATGCAAAAAGGACAAGGTTATGGAAGGTCAAGTGAACATAACTATACTAATACTTCCTATCCAAATTTTAATTTCTGGATATTTATACTACCGTTAAACATAAAAAAATTTTTGTTGCGTGGAGATGTCATTCTAAGATTGATTAAACTTAATCTGAAAAGAAATGTGTGTTGTTAAAACCACAAAAACTATTATAGCACTGAAAGCCCCATAAATCAATAGTTTTGGCAAATTTATACCACATCTTATATTTTACAATTAATTTTATATTTTGACATAATACTTGATTATTCACAATTAAATATTATTTAGTTACATAATTTGCGTTGTATTTTTATAAAACTCCATTCCATCATTATTTAAAAGAAATTGATTTTTCGCACTTTACTCTGTATAACTTGTATGGAGTTTTATAGTACACAGACCGGGTACTCCAAATTCACATGAAACACGACAAAAAAAGCCTCAAGCAATGAGCTTGAGGCTTTCATATAAATCTGGCAGAGATCTACTTTCCCGGGCCGTTTCCAGCCAAGTATTATCGACACTGAGATGCTTAACTGCCGTGTTCGGTATGGGAACGGGTGTGGCCATCTCGTCATTTCCACCAGAAAATTTAAAATTGTGATTAGCTTCGTATTACTTACATACTACTAGCTTCTGACAATTTTGTTAACTGTTTTAAGATACTTTTGTACCTTCAGAACTGATTAATGTTATTCTCTTAAGAAGATGTGAAGCTCTCATTGTCTTGTTAAGACCTTCTACTTTTGAATACCTGTTTTCTTTGGGTCAAACCCTCGACCTATTAGTATCAGTCAGCTTAACACATTACTATGCTTACACTCCTGACCTATCAACCATGT
>JAEYNY010000079.1 GCA_023412275.1 Bacillota bacterium | reverse complement strand
ACCCGTTCCCATACCGAACACGGCAGTTAAGCATCTCAGTGTCGATAATACTTGGCTGGAAACGGCCCGGGAAAGTAGATCTCTGCCAGATTTATATGAAAGCCTCAAGCTTATTGCTTGAGGCTTTTTTTGTCTATAACAATAAACCCCCGGCTAAGCCGGGGTGAGCCATAAGGCTTTAGCTTCAAGCAGAAAAAATAAAGCCTCCAATGTTAGAATAGTGTAGGTTTGCCAACCACATTATAAAGACAAAGGAGGGTCCACTATGGACAAGAATAATTTAGCACATACAACATGGGAATGCAAATATCATTTAGTTTTTGCAGCAAAATATCGCCGACAAGTAATATATGGCAAAATAAAACAGGATATTGGTAAGATGCTGAGGGAGCTCTGTGAAAGAAAAGGTATTGAAATTATTGAGGCAGAGTGTTGTAAGGATCACATACATATGCTCGTTAGGATACCACCCAAATATAGCGAATCAGAAATCATGGGATATTTAAAAGGCAAAAGTTCATTAATGATATTTGATAGATATGCCAATCTAAAATATAAATATGGGAACAGACACTTTTGGTGTAGAGGGTACTATGTTGATACAGTAGGTAAGAATGCAAAAAAAATTGAAGAATATATTAGGAAGCAGCTACAGGAGGACATTGCAAACGATCAATTAAGTTTGATAGAGTATGTGGACCCGTTTACGGAGAAAAGCAAGTAGCCGACCGCTTTAGCGGTAGCGAGTAAATAAATGCGGTTGGCGAACTATTCAATAAGCCTTAAGGCTCAAGCAAGTAGCATGCCCTTATAGGGCTAGT
This sequence comes from Bacillota bacterium, assembly GCA_023412275.1. GTDB lineage: Bacteria > Bacillota > Clostridia > Acetivibrionales > DSM-1351 > Ruminiclostridium. The sequence goes on along the minus strand of JAEYNY010000079.1, from coordinate 2,299 downwards.
GCAAGCCACCAGCTCAGCTGGTGGTCCTGACTATTACATTCTATACATATTGACAAAAACCCCCATGTCTTAAACATAGGGGTTCTAGGTACTTAGTTAATCAGCTATACAGGTTAAATTCTTCTTTTATTACTTTAATAGCTTTATCAGCGTCTTTTTCATATATAAGATAGGATATATCAACTTCGGAGGTTGTAATTAGCTTGATTTCAATTTCATTTTCAGCCATCAATGTAAATACTTTTGCAGCTACCCCGGGTTTATTCCTCATTCCTTCTCCAAAGACACTAATTTTTGTACTGTCCGAGTCTATTTCAATTCTCAGATTGGGAACCTTTACTTTAAAGGAATTTAAAATAGCAATTACCTTTATTATGTTTTCAGCAGGTATACTAAAATAAATATTAATTTTTCCTCTATAGGGTGGACTTTGACTAATCATATCAATATTTATTTCTTCTTCTGCAATTTTATTAAAAATCCCCGCAATGAGAACCATATCATTTGGAAGATTATCCACTGCCACTAATGCTACATTGTATACTGTACTGATACTTGTAACCGGAAAAATGGTCATAATAATTCCTCCTTAAAGCATTGACATTAATTAATTGGTTTCAGAAATAAGCTCCGACATTGAATACAATCCCGGTTTTTTTGATGCAAGAAAGATGGAAGCCTTTAAAGCACCTACTGCAAATATTTCTTTTGATAACGCAGTGTGATTTATTTCTATTATTTCATCGTTTCCTGCAAAAATAACGGAGTGGTCACCTACAATTGTACCTCCCCGCACAGCATGTATACCAATTTCCTGCTTACTGCGCTTCTTTCTTCTGGAGTGTCTGTCGTACATATATTCACATTTTTCATCTAGTGAATCATTAATAGCATCAGCAATGGCAAGGGCTGTTCCACTTGGTGCATCGATTTTTTGATTATGATGTTTTTCAACTATTTCTATATCAAATTGGCCTTCAAGGACTTTGGCAGCCTTTTTAACCAAATCAATAAGTAAATTGACTCCGAGTGACATATTTGCTGAGAAGAAAACAGGTATTCTGCTGGCAACAGAAGTTTTTAGCATTGTAACCTGCTCTGTTGATAAACCTGTAGTAGCCAGTACCAATGGTAAATGCTTTTCCTGAGCATACTCTACCAAAGGTGTAAACGCTTTGGGGTTTGAAAAATCTATTATTACATCAACAGCTACATTACACTCTGATAATGATGTAAAAACAGGGTATGGGTTATTTATATTATTATTAATATCAAACCCTGCCGCAATCTTTAATTCAGGAAAATTATCAGAAAGTCTGGTAATAACCTGCCCCATTTTTCCATTGCATCCACTTAATAGTATATTAATCATTAGCTATTCCACATCCTATTTTTGTATTTTAGTTATGGCAATAAACCATACTTTACAAGTTCCTTTTTAAGTATCTCCAGATTTTTATCTGACATTTCAACCAATGGCAGCCTGCATTCTCCTACTTTCATTCCCATAAGGTTCATGGCAGCTTTAATTGGTATAGGGCTTACTTCACAGAACAATGCCTTAATAAGGTCAAGAGCTTTTAATTGTAGTTTTCTACTGCCTTCAATATCACCTGAAAGATATTTAGCAACTATATCATGCGTATCTTTTGGTGCAATGTTGGCTAAGACAGAGATAACACCTTTAGCACCCATAGACAAAAATGGCACTATGGCTCCATCTTCTCCGGAATAAACCGTTATATCATCTCCACACAGGTTGATGATATCTCCTATCTGAGAAAGATTACATTCCTTTAAAGCTACAATATTATCAATCTTTGAGAGGGCCTGTATAGTTTCAGGGGCTATATTAAGATTTGTTCTTGACGGAACATTATAAAGCACTACAGGAATTTTTATGCTTTCTGCAACCATCTTAAAATGCTCATATAAACCCTTTTGCGTGGTTTTATTGTAATATGGAGTAACTGTGAGGATTGCATCGGCTCCAACCTCTTCAGCATATTTACTAAGTGCTACGGCATGAACAGTGTGATTGCTTCCTGTTCCGGCAATAACCGGTATTCTTCCGTTAACCTTCTCAACAGTAAATTTGATTGCAGCCTTATGTTCATCATCATACATGGTAGATGCTTCACCTGTTGTACCGCAAATAATAATTGCATCAGTGCCTTCTTTAATCTGATATTCAATCAGTTCTGATAATTTATTATAGTCAGTACCGTCATTTGTAAATGGGGTAATAATTGCTACACCTGAGCCCGTAAAAATTGGCTTTTTCATTGTTCCCACCCTT
>JAEYNY010000072.1 GCA_023412275.1 Bacillota bacterium | reverse complement strand
TACTATTCACATTTATACCAATATCTTCTCCACCATCTACACTTCCTGCATCCTTAGAGCTAAATCCCCACCCATTAGGAGATACAATCCCTGTAAGTTCGTAATTGCCCATTAAATTAGCATGTCTTACAATAGGGCTAGATTGAATATCAAATGGATAAATCAATAGTTTCTCTTTACTGTTCATATGTTTTCCCCCAAAACTAAATTCATTAAATATACTAAATGGATACCATGTCTAAAACCGGAATATTATTTTCATCAAAGTCATGTCCTAGTTCCCTTAATACACAATAATCCTTCAATTCGCTTTCCAGAACTCTTTTTACTCTTGTGCAACCAGACAATTTCTTTTCTTTAGAGAGCTCTGTTATGTTATCTGCTGAAGCAGCACATAACTGACAATGTCTAAAAGCCCAACAATTCTTGCAGTTTTCTTTACTTAATTGTCCAATATTCATAATATTCCTAACTTTATTTATATCAAAGCCATAATCAACATGCCCAATTTTCATTACATCGGAATTTTCACTTACCTTTTCACAAGGAAGCATATTTCCGTTAACATCAATAAACAATCTATTTGCTCCTGCAATACATGGCCCCCCCGGATGTGCCTTATCAGGCAGATTTTTCATTTTGCTCCAATCCTCATCCATTTTTACCTTTAAAATACTGTACTCACTTGATATAATCTTAGAGACATATTGTTCATCAAGCCTTTTGATTTTTGACAGATACATTTTAAAGGTCTCATATTGGCGCTTTACAATAAAATTCTCCTCAGGCTTATAGGAATCTTTTATATAATTATCACTTATATATGTTGAAGTCATAATTGAATCGTTAAGAATATCAGAATTAAAAAAGAATTCGTTAATACATCCAAAATCATTTTCAGTATCCATTACAATATTAATAAACATTTTTTTTATGTAATCAGGATATTTCACCTTTATCATTTCCATATTTTTCATGATTGCATCAAAGGTACCCTCTCCATTAGCTGAGAATCTCCTGTTTTTATCATGTGCTTCTTTATTACCATCAAGGCTTATAGTAGCATTCAAGTTATGATTTACAAAATAATCAACAATTTCTTCTGTGAGAAGTGTTCCATTTGTAGTCAGATTAAAGCTGATATTTTTGCCTTCTGCCATTTCTTCGGCATATTCTATACACTTTTTAATCAGATCAAATTCGAGTAAAGGCTCTCCTCCGTAAAATCCCAAATTTATACGTTGTGTATCAGTTGAATGATTTATCAAAAAATCAATAGCTTTTTTGGCAGTTTCAAAAGTCATCGTTTTATTTTCATGGGTACGATTGAAGTATTTACCTGAGTAAGCACAATAAGAACATCTTAGGTTACAATTTCTTGTTATCTGTAACGTAGCCATCTCAACTTTCCTGTTGAGATAATATTTTAATGTATCACTTGCAGGATGTGATATCTCGGATACTCGTTTATTTAATAAAAAACCATTATTCCTTAAATAAATAATATCTGCATCCTGCTCAATATCAACAATGTCCTGTTTATCCTTTAATACTCCCCAAAGCTTTTCATAAATACGACTAGTAATTTTCAAAATATAGTTGGTATTGACATCAAATAGATAATATCCCCCTGGTGTTTGAAATAGATGAATAAAAGGTTTATCTGAGCTCATAGTTCCTCCTTTAAAGCCATTTGTTTTGAGATATACTCATCTATAAAGAAAGTTACTGTTATTAATAAATATCATCCGTTGAAAATCAAATCTTGCAACGGATGATATTTATAGTTAGTACTCTCAGAAGATGTACACTCTCCTACTCAACGTAAATAGGTAAAAGCAAAATCTTTTACAATGCATTCTTTCAGTAAAATACATAAGTTCCATTAATTGTTACTGTATGTTTTTAAATTTCTATTGCTATTATAAAATTGCAACTTGATACCACGCACTGCTTTCTCTCGCTTCAACACTAGCATACGCATGAGCGCTGCATGGAGCGGAGCAATTATAAAGACAGGTTGAATTACACTCGTACTGATATGCCTCTATAGTTTCTGTTTCTGTAATCAATTTTTTACGCAACTTATTCATACAATAACCTCCTCTCAAATTATTTTCCATTTTAAATGTAAATCATGGCCATAATTACTTTAAATGGTTCTATATGAATTCCAAGTAACATTAAATGTTATTTAGGAAATCATTAGCGTATTTTTTAATTTCTAGTTTAGTTATGTTAAAAACGTAAATAAAAATGTGACAACTATGAAAGTCCCCTTGTCGCATACTTTCAATATATTTCCAGTACACATTGAAATGCTCATGATTTCCGAAAAATTTGTATTATTAAAATATTGTAATTTAAGCTTTAAAGGTTTTGAGAATATTGAAACATAGAGCGGAAAACCATATTAAATCCTGTTGAAGCAATAATACACACAAATATAAGGGTTTAGTAATTTAAAAATTCTTATGGAAATAACTTTGTTTTCTATATATATAACATTTATAATTCCAAAATTACTTTTTTGATTAACATCATAATCTTAAATAACTTTTTTAAAACTTACTTTTTATACCAGTATTATAACTTATATACATAATTTGTCAACTTTATTTGTAATTTTAGTTTAAATTTGTATCCCCTGTCAAATAATTACACAATTGCTGTAAATAATTTGTAAAGGGCATTCGTCCTTAATTAGTTTGCTTTGCCGGAACAACTGGAAGCAGCGGCACCTGTTCCGACAAGTGCTGCACCCATTTCCACGCCGATTCCCTTTAAAATACCTCCTAACTTTTCAAAGCGGTTTCCTGCATTATCTTCCGTATCCGCTGTCTCCTTAACTTCACTGTCAAACTCCTTGATCTTCTTCTCTGCTTCATCAATGCCGCTGCCCGAGTTCGCTTGTTATTCTCGTTAAAGGAGGTGGCTGCATTCAGTGATGCTTTTTAAGGGTAGCTACCTTTTCCTTTTGGGTAGCTATTCCCTTGTAAAGTACCTGCTTTCTTGTAGTTAATGCCTCAATTGATTTATCCTGCCTATCAAGCTGTGAAGAAACAATGCTCATATCAGAACCTTAAAGCTCTGGTTTATAATCTTTAGTGCATCTTTGGAACTCACCATTAATGCCTATTTTCAGGCCGAAATTGTCTGCCAGTATACCACTTCCTTTCTGGCTTAAGGCATAAGAAAAGACACTCTGTTAAATAGTGCCTGAGAAAATTATAAACATTATTAAAGGAATGTGCTTTTTATAAATAATGCGAGATCCTGCTGATAACTTTTATAGTTCAATTAGAAATCCATCCTTAAAATAATATATACTTTCCATTTTAAAACCAAATTTAGAGTCACTTTTTCTTATATGAGGTTCAAATGTAAACATCGAAGCGGCTGAAAGCCTTGTTTTATTTCCCTTTTCAATGTAAAGTCATTATTTTTTTCTGTTTCAATTGAATGCCCCAAGTTCCCTAAGAAATCCAAATTATTGTATCCTAAATACTTGATTTGATCGTTCATAAAAAAATATAATTCTTCAAATGTCATATCTGGTGATACTAACTTAAACAATTTAGAATGAAGCGCTTTTTCAATTATCAAGCCATCTCTAAACTCTTGATTTGATATATAATCATGATTTTTAACAACTATTCCATCTTCGATAATCAATGTTCGTGAATAATCTCCCCATATATTTTGAAATTGAGGACTTAAATCAATTGTTACAATATCATTTTTTGCAATTACTCGGTCTGAAGGATTATAATCACGCCCAGAAATTGAGAGAACCGTATCTTCACCTGCAAAAACAAATGCACCTATTCCATAGTACCAAAAAGATAATATACCCGAATATAACATATAATCTTCTGCCATCTTAACTATTTGCTTTACGGTCATACCTTGCTTAATCTTATCTTCTAAATAACTCATTGTATTTTTAGCAACTTGCTGTACATCACTATAGTTCATACTTTTATTCCTTCCACTTATAATACAATTGTCTTTCTTTCGCTATATAAAACAAATACGAATTAATTATATTACGTAGGAAATCTTTAATGAAACTAAACACCAAAAGGAATTACATCATCAATAAACATCTTTTAACTCCCATTAAAGAGCGCCTTAGAAAATTATTTATAATAGAGCACTTCAATAGTTAGAGCAAATACATTTTCATTTCTGTAAAATGAGAAGGTCCAAATTCTTGAAAACCTAACTTTTTATATAATGGTTTTCCTAATTCTGATGCCGATAGTTCGATATAAGATAAATTTTGATTTATTGCCTCTTTAATCAGTAAATTCATTGTCTTTGTAGCATATCCCATTTTACGATATTTAGGATAAGTGTGAACATTGAGAATCATTCCTGTTTTACCTGTTGTCCAGGATAAATTTGCAGGCTTTTCAAAAATTACTAAGAATGCTGTCGATACAATATTTCCACTATCATCTTCAATAAAAGCAACAAAAAAATCAAGATTCAAGTGTTTTGAGTAATACTCTTTTAATTGAGAACTAATCAAATCTCTCTTATCATCAGTTATTTCCAATTTTTCAGCAGCGAAATAATCGAACCTAACCTTTATAAGCGTATCAACATCATTATGATTTGCCATTCTTGCATTCATCGCTACGTCCTCCTACTTTTATGAATAATTAAGTATGAACTTTCAAACAAATATAAACTAAATATATCATGTTTGTAAAAATCCTACTATAGACTGTTAAATACCAAAAGGAATCTGCCTATTTTCAAGCCGAAATTGTCTGTGCAGTTATGTATAGTTGATGAAAAAAGTGTTCAGTTTTTGGATGTACTGTCCATGTATACTGTATATGCTATCACAGAAATTATTTTTGCACCAAACAACCCTCTTGACTATGTGCTTGGCACTATTAACCCGCACTCGGAACTTTCACCCGTTAGATTGCGTCCATGCTAGGCGCACACAAAAAAGGTACGCTTAAGAGATTAGACTCCTATTCGTACCTTTTCGGTACAAAACTATTTATTAATCATTATTTGCCTTTGATTTTGTGTAAACATCAAACGCTACAGCAGCAAGTAATACGAAACCTTTAATTGATTGCTGCAAATCTATTCCAACTCCCATGATTGACATACCGTTGTTCAATACACCCATAACAAGAGCTCCTATTATCGCTCCTATAATGGTACCAATACCACCTGATGAGGATGCGCCACCTATAAAGCATGCAGCTATTGCATCAAGTTCGAAGTTAACACCTGCTTTAGGCGTAGCAGCATTGAGACGTCCTGCAACTATTAGTCCCGAAACCGCTGCGAGCAATCCCATATTTACATATACCCAGAACATTACTCTCTTTGTCTTAATACCTGAAAGCTTAGCTGCTTTTTCATTTCCGCCTAATGCATAGATATGACGTCCAGCTATAGTCTTCTGTGTAATGAAGGTATATATTACAATAAGTCCAACGATAAGAATTAGAACTATAGGAATACCCTTGTAGGAAGCTAAACTGAATGTAAGAAGATTTATAGCTATTATAATAACTGATACCTTTGCAATAGTAAGTGAAAGCGGTATAGTTTCAAAGTTATATTTTTTCTTATTCTTTAAGCTTCTGTATTCCATGAAAATAAATACAAGCGATAGCAGCAAGCCTGTAATTACAGCTATCATGTTAATCCCATTGACCTTCAATGTATCAGAAAGGAGAAATCCATTTGCCATTGCCTGGAATGATTTATCATATGGCGATAACGTTTTTCCATTAAGCAGTGTCATTGTGAAGCCTCTGAAAATCAACATGCCTGCCAGAGTAACAATAAATGCAGGAATTCTTATGTATGCAATCCAAAAGCCCTGCCATGCTCCGACCAATGCACCAATAACAAGACATATTAAAACCGTTGGTATAACCGGCATCTTCATTTCAATCATTAATATTGCAGATATAGCGCCTATAAATGCTGCCACAGATCCTACTGAAAGGTCAACATTTCCTGTAAGTATAACCAGCAGCATTCCAATACCAAGAATCAAAACGTAACTATTTTGTAGTACCAGGTTAGTAATATTTAGCGGCTTGAAAAGTATACCATCTGTAAGGAACTGAAACAAGACCATTATAACAACTAACGCCACTGCCATTGCATATTGTCTTACATTGTTTTTAATAAAGGATTTAATATTGTTCATCTTTATACCCCCTTTGTATGATTCATAATACATTTCATAATGCTCTCCTGGCTTGCCTCTTCACGTGAAAGCTCTCCGGCAATTTCGCCTTCAGTTACGACATAAATTCTATCGCATAACCCTAATAATTCCGGCATTTCAGAAGATATTACAACAATTGATTTACCCTCATCAGCAAGTTGGTTTATTATAGTGTATATTTCATATTTTGCACCAACATCTATACCTCGTGTAGGCTCATCAAGAATCAAGACTTCAGGATCGGTAAATACCCATTTACTCAGTACAACCTTCTGTTGATTTCCGCCGCTCAGATTGCCTGTCTTTTGTAATATGCTGGATGATTTGATGTTAAACTTTTTGCGAAAATCATGTGCAACCATGTTTTCGTCCTGATCGCCAACTACAGAATTTTTACTTACCTTCTGTAGATTTGCCATTGTGATATTATTTTTAATGTTATCTATAAGAACAAGACCATAATTCTTTCTGTCTTCGGTTACATAAGCAAGACCAGCATCTATAGCCTTACTTACTGTAGTAAGTTCAACCGGCTTACCCTTGAGCTTAATAGTTCCGGTTATTTTTTTGCCGTAGCTCCTTCCGAAAATACTCATTGCAAGCTCTGTTCTTCCGGCTCCCATTAGTCCGGCAAGACCTACTATCTCACCGCTTCGGATATTAATATTAACGTTATTTATTACTTTTCGATCCTCATGGAGAGAATGTGTTACATTCCAATTCTCAACTTCCATAATGACATCGCCGATTTTAGGCTCTCTTATTGGGAAACGGTGGGACATATCGCGTCCAACCATGCCTTTGATTATCCTGTCTTCACTTATTTCATCTACACCTTTTTCAAGTGTTTCGATAGTTTTACCATCGCGGATGACGGTAATCTGGTCTGCTACCTTTGAAACTTCGTTTAGTTTATGTGATATAAGAATTGATGTAATTCCTTTTGTTCTAAGGTTATTTAGCAGTTCTAAAAGCTTATTGCTTTCTTCATCATTAAGTGCTGCTGTCGGTTCATCAAGAATCAACAGCTTAACATCCTTTGCAAGTGCTCTTGCAATTTCAACTAACTGCTGCTTACCAACGCCAATATTTGTTATCAGCGTACTTGGATTTTCGTGTAACCCCACGAGATCTAAAATTTCTTTCGTTTTTGTCGTTGTCTGATTCCAATCTATGATCCCAGTTTTTCCCTGTTCATTACCCAAAAAAACATTTTCGGCAATTGATAAATAAGGAATCAAGGCGAGCTCTTGATGTATAATTACTATCCCAAGCCTTTCGCTGTCTTTTATCTCCTTAAATTGGCATACCTTCCCCCCAAAAACAATATCACCTGTATAGGTTCCATATGGGTAAATCCCACTTAATACGTTCATTAGAGTTGACTTACCCGCTCCGTTCTCTCCAACCAAAGCATGTATTTCACCATTCTTAACTTCCAAATTTACATTATCCAGTGCTTTGATGCTTGAAAACGCCTTAGTTATATTCCTCATTTCAAGTATTAAATCAGACATCCTCTCAGCTCCCTATCCATTGGTTTGTACAATTGCATCTTTTTTGGATATATGAAGTATGCCAAGCTATTGCATGGCGTACTTCATATATATTATTTAAAGAGGTGCTATTATTTAAGGTCTGTTTCATTATAGTATCCACTGTCAATTAGGATTTGCTTATAATTTGACTTGTCTACTGGAACTGGATCGCAAAGGAATGAAGGTACAACCTTTACACCGTTGTTATAAGTCTTTGTGTCGTTAACTTCTGGTTCAGTATTTGAAATAACTGCATCAACCATCTTTACACATTTCTCAGCAAGAGTTCTTGTATCTTTGAATATTGTTGAATACTGTTCACCAGCAATGATTGATTTAACTGATGCAACCTCTGCATCCTGACCTGTTACTACTGGCATCTTCTTGTCACCAGTTCCGTAACCAACACTCTTAAGTGAAGAAAGGATACCTATTGATATACCGTCGTATGGAGATAAAACACCGTCAAGCTTAGCACTTGTATAGTTTGCACTTAATATGTTATCCATACGAGCCTGAGCTGTTGCTGCATCCCAACGAAGAGTTGAAACCTTATCCATACCCGTTTGTCCACTCTTGACTACTAATGTTCCTTTATCGATTAGTGGCTGTAGCACTGACATAGCACCATCATAGAAGAAGAATGCATTATTATCGTCTGGTGAACCACCAAATAATTCAATATTGAATGGACCTGGCTTTGTGTCAGCTCCTAATCCTTTAACTAATGACGTAGCTTGCTGAACACCAACCTTGTAGTTATCAAATGTTGCATAATAGCTTACGTTTTCAGACCCCTTGATTAAACGGTCATATGCAATAACTTTGATATCTGCGTCCGCTGCTTTTTTCAATACGTCTGTCAATGCAGAACCATCAATTGATGCAATAACTAGTACTTTAGCACCTTTTGAAATCATATTTTCAATCTGTGCAACCTGGTTATCAATGTTGTCTTCTCCATACTGCAAGTCAACAGTGTAGCCTTTTGCTTCAAGCTGTTTCTTCATGTTGTCGCCATCCTGAATCCATCTTTGCGATGACTTTGTAGGCATTGCAACACCAACGAGCTTGTCATTGCTCTTTGACCCACAACCCGAGAATCCAATAGCCATTGAAGCTACCATCGCCATTGAAAGCGCCCCTGCAATAATCTTTCTCAAATTCATTTTTATACCCTCCTCAATAGTTGCAAACGTTACATTTAGTTTCGTTTGCTTTCGTTTTGTGATTAAATGTTATCACTTGAAGTATATGCTGTCAATACGCTTTTATTAACGTTCAACAAATTTACCTGTCTTTTAAGCACATTTTTGTGCATATTATATAACACTTTTGTGTAATACTATTTTATATATTTTCTTTTTTGTTCTTTTGATTATGTTTGATTTTAAAGTATAAATCATTTATACTCAAAGTAATAAATATTGTAAATAAGGAAGATACGTAATGTTTGCTATTGAGAGAATACGAATAATAAAAGCCTATATAACAGAAAACAAACAGGTTGAAGTAAACCAGTTAAGTCAAATGCTTGGCGTATCTGAAGTTACTATTAGACGCGACCTCGAAAAACTAGAGTCGGAAGGGTTTCTTACCAGGACCCATGGAGGCGCAGTACTTGGTTCTATAAATGACACTTTCTCAAGTAATTCTGATCCGAATGCTTTAATGGAATATTCTGAAATTGCTAATATCGCGATTCAGATGATCAATGACGGCGATATAATTATGCTCACAAACGGTGAAATTAATCTCGAAATTGCAAAACACCTAAATTCCAAGAACAGAGTAACAGTGCTTACCAATGACCTAAAGATAGCATCTCATATTATGGAAGATCAATCAGCAAAGGTAATTCTTTTAGGTGGGGACATTGACTATAATACGAAATCTGTATTTGGCTCACTGACAATCAGTAACCTGAATAACTTCTATGTGAATCATCTGTTTATCGAAATAGATGGTATTTCAAACACTCTTGACATATCTGTTTCAAATATTGATATGGCAACCTTTATAAAAGAAGCCGCAAAAAATGCAAATGAACGAATTATCGTTTGTAAGTCCTCAGCATTTGAGAAAACATCTTTTTATAGAGCAGGACGATTAAAAGATTTATGTGATAAAGTGATCACAAATAATACCTTGTCCGATCAATACAAAAACAATATTTTTAACGCTAATATACAGTTATTTACATCGATTTCTGTTATGGAAGGTAAAGTGTAAATCAAAAATAAGTCTTCTTATGCGGAGGTTTTTGATATGGGTGTTCCCAAGCTAGAAATCAGGAGAATAAATAAGTACTTTAGTGAATCTTTCTCTCTATGTAATGTTAGTTTAGATGTATTTCCCGGTGAAGTTCATGCTATAATTGGCGAAAATGGTTCCGGCAAATCTACGGTTACAAAAATAATAAGCGGGCTTATAAAACAAGATAGCGGCTCGATATTTATTGACGGAAAGCCTGTCAACTACAATAGTGTAAGCGGCGCTAGACAGAATGGCATTTACTGTGCATGGCAGGATATAAATTTATACCCAAACCTTACTGTCGCCGAAAACATTTATATGGACTACTCTTATTTGCTAAAGGGTCATTTTAATACTGTAAATCTTTACAAAATGTTTGATGCCTGCAGCATTGTTTTTAAGGAGTTTAATATTAACATCGATATAACGGCCAGGATCAGTCAATTAGGCTATGCTCAAAAGCAAATAGTTGAGCTGATAAAGGCTTATATTTCAAATGCCCAAATTGTAATATTTGATGAACCTTCTTCAACCTTAACTGAACCTGAAAAAGCCATTCTCTATAAAATAATAAATACTCTAACGGCCAAAAACACCGCTATTTTCTATATAACACATCTAGTTGATGAGATAGAGTTGATATCCGATAGGTTTACTGTCATGTATCAGGGCAAAGTAGTAGGAACCCAAACTGTCAGCGAAACAGCAAAAGAAGATGTTATAAAGCTGTTATCAGTCCCGATAGAAAAACTAAGATATCCTAAGCTTAACATTCCACTTGGAAAAGTAGTCATGTCTGTTAAAAACTTGTGCTCTGCAAATTTATTAAATTCAATAAACTTCGATTTACATAAATCAGAAATATTAGGTATAACAGGCCTAATGGGTTCCGGCAGATCGTTACTCGCCAAGTGTCTCTACGGCTTAACTCCTATAAAGAACGGAACCATCGAAATCGACGGACAAGTCCAAACTATTAACGATCCCAATGATGCCTTTAGAAATGGAATAGCATTTTTACCCGAAGATAGAACAGATAGCTCGATATTTTCTTATCTCAATCTTGAAAACAATGTAACGGTTTCAGCACTTAAAAGATTTGAACAATACAAATATTTGCACAATGAAATTATGACCAGTGTCACTGATTCGTATATAAAAAAGCTTAGCATAAGACCGGGTAATCTTGACGACCTATTGAAGAACTATAGCGGCGGAAATCAGCAAAAAGCTGCTGTTGCACGTTGGATTATGACAAGATCAAAGATTTATATACTTGATGAACCAACACGTGGAATTGATGTAGCATCTAAGGTTGATATTTATAACTGTATGCTGGATCTGGTTTCAAAGGGTGCATCTATTATCCTAATTTCCTCAGACATCGAAGAAATACTGGGAATGTGTGATAGGATTCTTGTACTTGCAGAAGGTAATATAACTGGGGAATTCCAACGAAGCGAAGCAACAAAAGAAGCCATAATGTATGAAGCTATAATAAAGAACTCTTAGAAGTAACAAGTAGTTTTTTAGCGCTGGATGCTTACTGCGTAAAGATTATAATGTATTTCGACTAAAAAGCGCATGACATTGTTTTTAACAAGCAGGCCACGCCGTTTTACCAATTGCCGTATTGTCCAATAAATATCCTCATGCTTTGCATCTGGCAGACTATCTACCATATCTCCCAAAACTCTTGCTACACAATAAGCGTCATAGAAGTCATCCTTGTGAACAATTGGATCCGCCAGCCTTACTGCACTTGTATATGCTGGGTTTACATGCTTTACATCAAATTTTCTGCCGACAAGATAAGCCGACAGGTTTCTTCCAAAACCTCTGGTATCCTCAAGTCCAAATACTATTTCCTTTGTACCGTATATTCTTCTAATGTTTTCAATAAACGCCGGAAACTTTGACGGTCTATTTTCAAAGCTGATTTCTCCCATTTTATCCATCCAACAGTCGATAATGACTGCGCAGTGCATGTCTTTATGCATATCAATTCCGATAAAACAGGTATTTCTTTTTTTGTATATTCTTATCTTCTCCTCATATTTTGTCTCCATCTCTCATACCGGCAACCTCAATTTAAGAGCGTTAGATTAAGCAGTTGACATACTTTCTGTCAGCAACTAAACCCTCGCAAGGGGACGGCAACCTATCTAATCCAAATGTGACAGATTACGTGATATCAGGAATCACGAGCCTTTATTCTGTTCTCAGTAAAAGGATTCGCAAAAGTACAAATTTCAATTGTGTGTAATGTTAACTCTGGTGAGAAGTGATTGCAAGTAGATTCTGCAAAAGACACAAAACAAAAAACAGAGAAGAAAAACGATATCAACGTGTGTTGAGGCAGTAAAATGATAGAAATACGCGAAATGCTTTCTTTTTTGAAGAGAACGACCCCCGGGAGTCGGAAAAGGACACCATTATTAGTAATTTCTTTCCCTTAACTAAAATTTATATGCTACCACAGAAATTACTTTTATACTAGAACAAGGAATAGTAAGCCACACCAACTTTATAGAGAATTATGAATAAGCAGATTGAAAGTTATAAATGAGCATAGTCTTCTTCACAGCCGATGCATAATAAAAATCCTCCCGTTGAATTTTAGCTTCAGTGCAGGATTGGTTTTGTTAGGTTGCTTCTTATTTGAGTTAATAAGGCTTGTAAAAATTTTTTCGGTTTTGGGATGTAAAGTCAGCCAACCTTTCAACATTTTTACATGTTGTACACTTTTAACATTTTACCCTTTTAATGGAAATTTATGAATTCTTGTCTAATTATTAGAATATAATAGATAATTTAGACAAACCATCACTTTTATTCCTAGAGCATATTTTACAATAATAAATATATATTATACAATTCCATTATATTCCATATAGCTATAAAGAATATAAATATTAGTCTAATAGGAGGTCATTGTAAGTGAAAAATTTAAATAAAAAATTAGCTCTAATAACTTTTCTGGTTATTATATGTTTTGGGTCTGTCGTATTTGCAGCTTCAAGTTCGACGCAAATTTATACTTGGCAGACATCTGCAGATGGACCTGAAATTGTTATGAGCGGAAACCTTGCTGTAACTGGAAGTAATGCTTCAACATCAAAAAGAGCCTTATGGATTGAGGTGTATAAAATAGTAACATTATGGCCTGATTCATGTATATCATCAAATAGTGCAAGCATTGGTGGTAATACTACAGCTACCCTTAATAGCCAGCCAAATGGAATGTATTATATTCATTTAGATCCAGATGGATCAGATAATACAGGTTGTTCAGGTAGTGGCAGTGTAAGTAATTAATACTAAACAATATAATTCAAAGATTTTTCCTTTTAAATTTATACTGTATTTTACAAATAAAGCTCCTGTTTTTAGGGGAAATAATGTTAGACTACCCTGAATTGTATTATAACTCATCTCTTATAGAAGGTTAATACAATTCAAGGTAGTTTACGTTTTTACTTTTAAAGTAAGGAAAGTTCCAAGTACAAGTATGCTATTAAGTATAAAGGGCATTTGAATTGTAGCAGTGATGGGATTCTTAAGTGCTGTAGGAGATATCGGTAGATTTAATGCTCCTGAGCAAATAGTAAGGCTATTTGGGTTAAAATTAAGAGAAAACAGCCCTAGCAATCATTAAGGCAAACAACAATAACCAGAAGGGGACGTTCTAACGGTAGGTATGCCTTATTTCAAGGAGTATTGCCATTAGTTGCGAGAAACCATGACTTTATGCCGTTGTACCTATACCATATTAATAGAGAAAACAAGCCACTTAAGAAAATGCAGTCAATAGTAGCCATTATGATGCTTGTTGATGAGAAAGACCGAAATGTAGGATATTAATTTATAATTATAAAAGTGACAATTGAGAGTCGGGATAGTCAGGTTGAATATTTTCCATTAGGACATGACCTAGTTTATAAGCATGACTGACATTCCACCTTTGGACAAGACAGGACGAAAGAAATTAGGGTATGACCCTGTGCAATATAGGAGGTTTGTCGCCACAAAGATATATGGAAGCCAATAGCGTGATAGCGAAAAACAAGTACAATCTAGCTCAGGGCTACCAAGTATAGTCCAATAATATACTAGTAGAGAAAAATTTGGTCCATACAGTGCTTTCAAATTTATTACAAAAATCTAGGATTAATCGAGATAACACGAGTATATGGGATATATTATAAGGAGGGGAAAATATTAGTGGAGAGTTTTTTTAAAGTCTTTTTAATGGAGCTGATGTTATTTATAAAAAGTATATGGGTATGGTTAACAACCTTTTTTTTGGTACTATACCTAGTTCAAGGCTATTACGTTTTTACAATAAAAGACAACAAATCAGTTATACAAATGTTACAAGCATCTGCATATATTGTAGTAGCAGCAACTCTATTAGGATTGCTTACAGGTATAGTATCGGCAAAAAAGGAGAAAACTGTTAATTTCGATGAAGTTTTTTTTTCGTTACCTAAAACAATAATGAGTCCCTTTGCTAAACTTTTAGCTTGGTGTATTGTATCATTATTAGTACTAGTAATACCATATATTGAAATATTAGTTTTATATAATATAAAAGGTATACAAACTCTTAATTTTGAACTAACATCAATTATATATATATTAATATACTGGGGTATGCCTTTTTTTAGTTGTATAATTATTGGATATTCCTTAAGTAGAATAATAAATTCTAAATTAACATATCTGTTTGGGTCCCTTATTTGTTTTTTATTAAGCCCATTTAACAAATTAATATTACCTCAAAAATTTTCTCAATTATTTAACCAAGCAGAAGAAGAAATAGGTCAGATATATAATTTTTATAGTGGACTTAATATTTCTTTGTCAGTTTTATTAAGACATTTTTTACTATTCTTATTAGCTATTTGTATACTATGTATAGTTGTTATTTGGAGAGAAAGTATATGGAATTTTAAAAGGCAGAAAATAATTGTACTCAGTTTTAGTATGATATGTATCATTTTAATCATACTAATTGCACCAACTGCAGGTAATAGGATGTCATTCTCTTTTAATGATTTAGTATCTTATAATATAAACTATTATACAAAAAATTTAGAAAATTTTGACTTTAAGGAGGAAAGCGTTAAAGTAGATAAGTATAGAATTAATTTAAACCATGAGGGGGAAAAATTTAATTACCATATATCCATATTTGCCAATAATTCAAATCCAAATAAAGGCTGGGTATATTTTACTTTATATAACCAGTTTAATATATCTAATTTAAAACTAAATGGAAAATTGACGGAATGGAATCGTGAAGGAGATTTCTTATATATTAAAGTTGGTTATAATAAAAACTTTAGACTTGACATGGAAGTTCAAGGTAGTAGCAATAGTAGAACTTTAGTAACCTATAACTCATTATCATTATTATCTTCCTTCCCTTGGTATCCAATCCCAGGAAAGTACAAATTATTTGAGACTCAAGATTCAAACATACTCGGAAATAACTACTTTAAAAATGTTTGTTTACCATATGATACCGAATTTAACATCAAGGTAAATCAAAGCAAAACTGTATATAGCAACTTAGAAAGAGTGTCCGAAAACATGTTTAAAGGTTTCTCTTCTGGAGTGACTCTTTTGAGTGGAAACTTGGTTCAAGAAGAATATAAAGGAATAAGTATTGTTTCACCTATTGAGTTTATTAATATCATAAAAAGGTCTTTACCTGAATTAAAATATAAAATTCATGAAGTGGAAAATAGACTTGGGAAAAGTGGGACAAAGTTACCTAAAAATATATTTGTTGTGCCATTTTATAATAATATATTAAATGCTTTTAGCGTAGAGAGCAGTTGTAATCAACTATTAATAGATTCTCAGTCTCTTGGTAATATTTTCCCTAATGGCGAATTAATATTTAATTGTTATAATATTACATCTGCTTTCTTCATTGAAGATAAATATAGAGAAAAAGAATCTTTAGTCTTAACTATTCTGCCCAATATTTTAGAAGATTTATACAGCTATAGACAAAAAAAATCTGGAAAATTATATACTGAATCCTTAATTGAATTAATAGATTTTAGGTTAAATTATAATAAGTCAAAAGAACTAATAAAGTTGAAACAAGTTTTAAATAGCATTGTTGATTTAATAAAAAAAGGTGATATACAGAAGATAGAAAAAATTATACTTAAATTCTATAAGGAAATGGATAACAAAAATTCTACCGTAGACCTTTTAGAGTCATTAGTTAATAACGTTAAAAGGGGAGAACAGACATGAGTTGCTTAAAAATTGAGAAAGTAACCAAGAGTTTTCAGAAAAACAAAGCACTTAAGGAAGTAGATTTAGAAATTGGCTATGGAATCTATGGGCTTTTAGGGCCTAATGGAGCTGGAAAAACAACATTAATGAGAATACTTGCTACATTAATGTATCCAGACTCAGGAACTATAAACTATGATAATATTTCATGGAACAAAAATCCCTATGAAGCAAGATCCATAATCGGTTATTTGCCTCAACAATTCGGATGTTTTAGAAACATAACTGCATGGGAAAGTCTAGATTATATTGCAGTCCTAAAAGGAATTACAGCAAAAGCAAACAGGTATGAACAAATTGAATATATATTAAATGAAGTAAATTTGCATGAAGTTTCAAAGAAAAAAGTTAAAAGCTTTTCAGGAGGAATGTTAAGACGACTAGGAATTGCACAAGCAATGCTTGGAGAACCAAAAATAATTATAGTAGATGAACCCACTGCAGGTCTTGATCCTGAAGAGCGTATTCGGTTTAGAGGATTAATTCGTAAAATCGCAAATAAGAAAATTGTTATACTCTCAACCCATATTGTTGAAGATATACAAGCTACATGTGATGGAGTTGCTGTTTTAAACGAAGGCATTATAACAAAATTCAATTCATTACAGTGTCTTTCCGACATCGCTAAAGGAAAGGTTTGGAAATTAGAAATTGAACTTGATCATTATAATTATATAGAAAATAAATATAAAGTAATATCTACAAATAATAATGGTGATAGTATAGAGGTACGCTTACTTTCAGACACTGCACCAACTGATGATGCAATATTAGTTGAACCAACTACTGAAGAGGGGTATATGGTATGGGTAAATCAGAAAAAAGCCTAAAAAAGATATGTATGCTTTTTATTTATGATATAAAATCTTTAGGAATTATGTTTGTTGTTCCTATTGCCATCTATATAATCATTTTCATTTACTTATATTTTTCTTATTTCAAATTCAACCTTAATATTGACATAAGTGTCTTTAAAAAAGCAATAGGTATAATCCCTATTATTTGTGTATCGTTCTGGATAATTAGCTTATTTGGAGAGTTTGTCGATTCTCAGATTAAAGAAAGTTTGTTATCACTCCCATATAACGAGTTTAAATTTGGGGTTCTAAAGGTGATAAAAATAAGTATACTATACATAGTTATTTATTATATTTTTACTGCAATATGTCTAGCCTACGCAAAATTGGATTATACACCTGATTTTTTTATTATGCCTATGATACAGATATTATTTTATTCATCATTTTCATTTTTTTCAGTATTATTAGCTAGAAGTATGTCAGGAGGTTATACTATTGTAGGTGTATTTAGTTGTATAAGTTATATGACAAGAGGAGGGGCTAATGGATATGTTTATCCCTTTCAATGGGTTAATCCTAAGCCTGGAATTACTCTATATACCATTAATATTGCATTAATAGTATGTTCGATGATTTTTTTAACAATGAGTTATTACATATTTAAAAATAGGGAGTATTTGATAAAGTAACCTATAAGTATCACATATCGTGGTAATTGGTAAACCCTGGGTATCCCGATAATGCCTCTTTCCATACATAATATAGTTTCAATGTTTGGTTTGGCAAGCTAACTTTAAAAATTGTACAACTTTTTAAAGTTAGCTGAACTGATCTTTTCTGAATAAAATGGGCACATTTTTATGATAGTATTTCTTGATTTCTTTAACTATCTTTAATGTATATATTTCTATAATTTGCCAGTTAAATATGACGGTTCACTCTTAAATTTTAAATGTATTTAATTATATATCCCTATCCCCAATTTACCTCACTCCCATCCAATAACCTAACACTAATCCCCTCCTCACAAACCACAATCTTCTCAACCAATTTAAAGAACAAATCTGCATCAAACTTTTCTATTGACCTTGCACCTTTAAAAACACCAATAAACCTTTTTGCAGTAACTCTCTCCAAAATATCCTCGCTGTCAATCTGCTTTTCCCATTTAACCATATAGTAATCAATATTTCTCACAATCTCATTAAACGCATAAGCAAATGCCTCATATAAGGCTTCATCATCAATATGTCTGTTGCTACATCCAACTTCTCCTTTTACCCTATATTTGCTGCTACACTGCCAGATAGTTCTTCTCAAACGTTCATCATTAGAGTTCCATACCTTCCTTCCATAGACTCCGCCACAGCAGCTGCAGATAATTCTGCCAGCAAATGGGTTTGTGTTCGTAATATAGTCCATCTTTTGAATTTTATATTTTTCAGCATAAGCTCTTCATCTCTCCCTCTCAAGCTGCACTGCTTCCCATATTTCCTTGTCTATTATTGCAGGATGGCTTTCTTCAACATAATACTGAGGTATTTCGCCTTTGTTCTCAACCCTTTTCTTTGTGAGGAAATCAGTAGTATAAGTTTTTTGAAGAAGAGCCTCTCCCTTGTATTTTTCGTTACTTAACATTTTTCTAATGCTGCCCTCATACCACTTTGCCTTACCGTTCCAGTTTGGGATGCCCTCTTTTTCCAGCTCATGTGCTATTCTATTAGTGCCTTTTCCGTTAAGATAATCAGAAAATATTCGTCTTACCACTTTTGCCTGTTTTTCATTTATAACAAGGTTACCATTTTCGTCCTTGTCATATCCCATGAATTTTGTATGGTTGACTATAACCTTCCCCTGCTCAAAGCGTCTTCTGATGCCCCATGTACTCGATTGACTCAAGGAATTTGATTCTTCTTGCGCCAATGAAGACAAAACAGTTAATAAAATTTCACCCTTTGAATCCAAAGTTCGTATATTTTCTTTTTCAAATATTATCTCTATACCAAGCTCCTTCAGCATCCTTACAAAATTCAAGCAATCAAGAGTATTCCTTGCAAATCTTGATATAGATTTAGTTATTATCATATCTATTTTACCTACCCTGCAGTCTTCAATCATTCTATTAAACTGCTCGCGCTTTTTGGTGTTTGTTCCCGAAATACCCTCATCCGCATATATCCCTGCCATTTCATAATCAGGATGGTTATTTATATAGGTCGTATAATAGTTTACCTGTGCTTCGTAGCTTGAAAGTTGCTCAGCTTGGTCTGTTGAAACCCTGCAATATGCTGCCACTCTCTTTTTGTGTGTTTCTATGTTCTCATCAAGCTGTGGTCTGTTTGCTCTTGCCGGAATAACTGTAATACTTCTTGCCATTTTTTATTGTCTCCTTTACAATTGTTGGTTCATGTATATTAAGCCTGCTCGCAATCTCATCATCTATCCTTGTTCCAGGGCATGCAGATTTGCCGTTCCTTATATATTTACTGCACTGCCATACTATTTTTCTGCAGTCTGCTTTACTGTTCCAGGTTCTGCGCCTTAATACGGCTCCGCATTTACCGCAGTAAAGCATTCCCGACAAGGGGTAACGGTTCTGGTATTTCATGTTGCCTTGGAAGTTTCCCTTTTCTCTAGCTCTTCTTACTATCTCTATTTGTACCTTACTCCATACTTCTTTTGATATAATCGGTGAATGATTTTCTTCTATATAATAGCTATCCAGTTCACCCTTGTTGAGTACGGTGCTTTTCTTCAGATGGTTAGGGATATAATATTTTTGAAGGAGTACATCCCCCATATATTTTTCGTTTTTAAGTATTCCGAGAATTGTACTCTCGCACCATTTACCACCTGCCACTGTAGGTACATTATCTGCAGCAAGCTGTTTTGCAATTGTGAATGTACCCTTGCCCGACAAATACTCTGAGTAAATTCTCTCTACGATTTCAGCCTCGGCAGGGTTAATCACTAATTCACCGTATTCATTCTTGTCATAGCCTAAGAACCTGTTTGTATTAATAATCAGCTGTCCCGTCTCAAACTTCTTTCTTACTCTCCATTTTGTATTTTCACTTATGCTTCTGCTTTCTTCCTCTGCAAATGAAGAAAGGACAGAAAGCATAAACTCTCCGTCCTTTGATAATGTTGATATATTCTCTTTTTCAAATATGACCTCAATGCCTAATTCTTTTAGTTCTCTGACTATTTTTAATACTATTGTCGTGTTTCTTGCGAATCTTGATATTGATTTAGTAATTATCAGGTCTATTTTTCTTTCCCTGCATAAACCAAGCATTTTTTGAAATTGCGGTCTGTTCTCGGTAGTTCCGCTGATACCCTTGTCTGCAAAAATACCGACTAATTCATATTCAGGATTGGATGATATGAGGGTTCCGTAATATGTGATCTGGTTTTCTAAGGACTCGCCTTGTTCGTAATTATCCGTGGATACTCTTGCATATGCACAGACCCGCTTTTTCCTGCTGATATTTTTCAGCGTCGGTTCTAATATTTTTACCCGCATTTAGTACTCCTTTTCACTTTTGTATATTGATAAAAAGGAAATCAAAAAAGACGCACTGCAGGATTGATTAAAACCCTACACTGCGCCTGTGTGTTATATTGTAAAAATATATAGAACAAGATATAATAGTCACAAGGTCGCTGTGGCAGCTTTACGCTGTCGGTGTTAGGTAGTTGTGATACCTGCATTGGCTTTCGGGTGGTGCAAACACTCAAAAGACATGGCGATCTTATTTAATTTTCATACACATATTAGCTCTGAAAGCCGTATTTAGCAAGCAATTCAGGCACTTTTGTGAAGCCTTCTACAGTATTTGTTTACATCCTGTTCTATTAATTTATATTGAAAACGGTTTGAATGTGGTGCTTTCCCTGCTTCATTTTGTTAATATATCTGCTGCCCTCTTTATAAGTGTGGCTACATATTCGCCATTAACTGTTTTTCCTTTTACGGCATTTTCCCTCCAGTAATTCGGGGAGGTTATTATCCCAAGTTTGCTAAGTATATTGATATCGTTTTCCAGCCTTGAATTTTGTTGCTGAAATGGTATATCGAAATATTTCAGAATGCCTTTTGCTATAACTGTACCGATTACTTCTATATTATTGATAATCCATACTGCATCGTCTTTGTTGTCATGATAGGCTATTTCAATCAGTACTGCAGGAGCGGTGGTATATGCCAGTTCATATAGTGGCTTTCCCTGTCCGTAATGGTTGCAGCCCTCTTTTACTCCCCTGTCCCTAGATGGTGTGTTTGGTTCTATTTTTGAATATACTGCTCTTGCAAGTTTTTCTCCGCTACCCCCGAATTATTGCAGTGGCATTGGAAGAATACAGCACCCTTTTTGATTTGTTTCGGCTTCATTAAAATCCAAGTATCGTCACCTCATTTTTTGTCACCTATCGGTGTCAGTCTTGGTAAAAAAATAGCTTGTCCATTGGTTCCTCGGGAAACGCCTTTATAATTCCACCGATCAGCTTGCTCCCTCCTTTGCGGTCTCCATGTATAAACCTGCTTATTTCAGTTCTTGAAACGCCTGTCTTTCTTGCTAATTCAGCATCATGCCAGCCCTTTTTCCTTGCAAGAGAAATAATATATTCCATGTTTGGTGTCATACTTTTTTCACTTCCTTCCAAGAACGTATGTTCGTTTCTTAAGCGTTACGTTTATTCTATCAGTTATGTAACCTAGCGTCAAGATACTAGAAAAATTTTATTGTAATATTGCTTTTCGGTAACAACTTTTATATAATATATGAAGGTGATGGAAACACTATATTTAAATCAGCACCTGCCAATACCTATAAAACACAGGTGTTAAAGTACTTAAGCACAAACTGGAGGTTATCATGACTGAGTTTGAAAAAACAGAACTCGGAAAATTTATTGAGATGATCCGAACTGAACGGGATCTGTCGCAAAGGCAGCTTGCAGAGCTGGCGGGAATCAGCAATACTGAAATCTGGAGGCTTGAAACCGGAGAAAGAAAGCGCCCTTCCCCGGATGTTCTAAAGGTAATTGCCCCCCACCTCGGAGTCAGATATGAAGATCTGATGATAAAGGCCGGGTACATGGAGGAAACACTGGAGCACAAGCATTTTACCGAAACGATTTTCAGAGACGAGCAGGGCAACGTTGTTGACATAAGTAAAAGAGCCAAAGAAATGTACAAGCTTGACAGTGACTGGGCAAACATAGCCTACAGGATTTCAAAAGAGCTGCCCCCTGAGGATATCGCAGCAATAAAGGCCGTTGCCAATTCACTTCTTAACAAGAACAAAAAATAGTCTCTATCGGTAACAGTTATTTTAAATAATTACTTTACCTTATAGAGATTTTTTTGTATAATTATATCGAACTGGTGTTCTCTTTTATTCATGGAGGATTAATATATGTCGCTAATTTGCAGCAATAACCACAGCACTCAAGACCAGATTCCACTTTACAGAAAACAGTTTATAGATTTGAAATTGAATAACTTTATGAGGGATTTTTCTATATCAAAATGGCCTCTTGACTGTGTTGCTTTAATAAAGAGGATAAAAGAAGAAAAGCGATTACCTCTTCAGATAAGCACAGTCAGGGATGTAAGCGACATGTTTGATGCTGTTTCCCGGTATGTTGAAGAGGAAAACCTGTATCAGATAATTATAAACAGGGACAAAATACGGTATCCCTTCCAGGATTCCAGGGATAGAAGACTTAATTTTACAATAGCCCATGAGCTGGGCCATATCCTGCTTGACCATCTTTCCATTCCCGACATCCTTAAGACTGACGAAGAAAGAGAACTCGAAGACCTGGAAGCAAACGAGTTTGCAGGCAAGCTTCTTATACCTGAAAAAACTTTATTGCATTGTAACTTTGTTTCCATACCTGCAGTAGCAGAATTCTTCAAAGTATCAAACACGGCTCTCTGGATAAGGCTAAACAATCTACAAAGGCTTTATTTACTTGAGTCCAAAAAAACCCGTGTATGCGGTAAATGCGGAAACATACATTTTCATAGAGCCGCCAGATACTGCTGTATTTGTGGTACTCACCTCAAAAACAATCTTAACGGCGTTGAAAGGATCTCATATTATGAAACCATATCCTTTGACAATTGCTTCGACCAGGCTGAATGTCCATACTGCGGTCAAAAACATTTTTACTGGCCGGATGGCGTTTGCCCCAGTTGTGACAGGAGGCTTTATAACTACTGCCACAAAGGGCTATATCTTGACAAAGGTGGTTGCTTATATACAAATCCTAATAATGCAAGGTTTTGTGAAATGTGTGGGAGTGAGACTTATTTTAGTAGTATGGGGTTGTTGAAGTGGCGGGAGGAAGTTAAACAATGAGCTAGTCAATTACCATAAGCATAAAGGCTATAGTTTATGCTTGTGGCTTACCCCTAAAAGTTATGATAAATCATTCATACCTATTAGTTTTATAAAACTAAAAATCAACAAACATGTTTTTTGTGAATAAATTTTCTGTGGATATTGTTAATAACTTTGTGTGCTACGCTATATAGCTTGTACTTTATGTGGATAATAATGTTGATAATCTTTGCATGGTGTGTTGATAAGGGTTCGGATTTTTCTAATATAACTCATTCTTTCACTACTCTTTTAAAAGCTACCTGTTTTTTAACTAAATCTACCTTATCTAGTTCAAAACCTTCATTAATCCATGATAGAGTTATTGTGTGTGTTTCGGAAGGATGCCAATAAGCAGGATATTTATAGGCTGAATCACATAATTTTTGTCCTATTATTATCTCAATCTGATTGAAAGACAGCACTATATAATCCTCTTTGCAACTCTTAAAAAGCTTTTCCAATTCTAAGAACTTTTGACCTTTAAATGAAACAGCACCTCTTTGTTCTAAATATGCTCTATCTACTAAATTAAGCTCTTTTCCTCCTTGCAGGGGGTAGAGAAATTCTTTCATTTCTTTTGGAATCTCTGCCCTATAAGTACCTGAAGCTTTTTTGATTATAAATTCTTGAAGATTTGATAAAAAATAAGAAATCGCTAAATCCTCATCCATTTTATACAAGCTGTAATAAGGCTTATAATTATCAGGATTCTCTGAAAGACACTCTCTATTATTCTCTTCATCCTGACCTAATGGCCATAGTTTCAAAAAGTAGCTGCTACCTAGTGAAATGTGGTTTACACATGATAATAGTCTTCTTGAATATACTTGATTATAGTTTTTCTCTGTTATATAACTAAAATCATGTTTCTTCAAATTGTCTATATATACCTCAGGTTTAGGGTTACTGTTGTATGAAAATATTCCATTAAACAGAAACATATCGGAATTATCTGTGATTATCTCTGCATTCCTATTTGCTTTATCAATAATTTCACAAATTTTATTCGGTACTATGTTACTTTTTACTTCTATTATGGCTACTACATTTTCTGATGTAGCAATTATAAAATCACCTTCTGAAAACAATAGCGGATATGTATTATCATATATGATAATATCAATTTGTTTAGTTATATTATCTTTGTTCCTTATAAAGCCAGTACCAACAGAAAGGTGTTTTGGTAATACTCTTCTTAAATAGTTTATCAGTATAGCTTCTTTAAAGTACCCCTCTTCACCCCAATGGTTGTTGTCTATTAGATGTCTGACCCGCTTTTCAAGAGCCTTAAACTCGGCTACAACTGATTTTTGGTATTCAAGATAATTTGGCATATGATCACTCCACCCTAAAAAACGTATTGTTAATTTTACACTCTGTTATCATTTTGCCATAAAATGAACTTTTATCTAACTTATATATATAAGTCGTTAGCTAACTTATACATTTCTAAATTAAGCACTTATAGTATCCTTTAGTATTTTTTCAAAATCATATTCTGAAGCTAATAATTCAAAAGTTACAGTCCTTAAAAAATTCTGATCTATAAATGGCTGTAGCTCTTTTAAATCATTTAAATAGTCATCAAAGGCTACTTTGAAATCAAATTCAAGATCATTCTTTTTCTTCTTATAAACCTTTACTAGGTAGTCATCTATCCAACAATCTATCTTATCTTTTATTAATTCAATATATCTTTTCTTAATTTCAAAAATATCATTCCATGCATCTACTTCCTGATTTTTGCCCAAAGTACTGCAAATATCAATAATTAATTGATCGTCCTCTATTGGTATCTTACCTTTCTCTGCTACAGATAATTTAAACGTCATACTGTCCATAAACTCATCATATGGATAAAACGTCTTCCTTCTTTGAGCCATATCATCATCCCTGAATAGCGGATCTTTTGTTTTTTTATATCCAGTATTACATTCGTGACAAATCGGTACTAAATTTCTAAAATTCACACTGTTAAATGGATATTTTGACTTTGGCAAGTAATGATCGTAATCGTCCCTTTTTTCACTATACTTTGAGTTTAAAGGATATAAGCCACAAAACGGGCAAAACTTATACTTTTTATTTAATTCCCTTGATGCCTTGAAATGGGAATTCATATCACAATGTTGAGAAATAAAAGTGTTTGAATTAAGAACGCTTTTATAAAGATATTTAAATAAGACATCTAAATGAGTTCTAAGCGGTATTGGAATATCTTTATAATGAATAGGCTCAACCTCTCCAGCACATAGCTTTTCAATAAGATTATTATTTCTAAAGCCCTGAATTATTAAACTTTGCGACATCTTGTCCAACTGCTTATATGCATCAAACACATTTATAAGATAATCTTCAAGGTTATCGCATGCCTTCACAATATTTTTGAAGTCAGTATGAATTAAGTCATCAGAAAAAGCCACAATATCCTCATGAAACATATTTTCAAAAAAGAATTCTATATACTGCTGAAGTTTTTCAATGATATGGTTTTCTGTATATTTATATGTATAAAGCATTTATTTACCATCATCCTTTGAATCAATTTGTTTTTTACGCCTATTAAGATAGCTCAGCAGGAAAAACTTTTCTGCTGATTCTCCAAATTCCAAAACTTCATCTTTAATTCTTTCAATGTCCTCGTTAGTTTCTATAGACTCATTCTTCAATCTTTCGATGCTATCAGCAACTAAATCAGACACAGTATTTTCTTTATCAAATATTTCTTTATAAAGTATGCTAAAGGATGTGCCATAGGTTTGTATACTAGGGTTTTCTGATTTAACTATCCCATTACTTCTAACAAACTTGTATACGTTTTGTGTTTGACAGTCAGATAAAATAAAAGGTGAATGTGTTGTAAGAATCAATTCCTGCTGACGACCTTCTGCTTCGTTTTCGGTAATTTTATTTAGTGTACTTACAAATTTTGAACGCCACTGAGGATTAAAATGTGTTTCCGGCTCATCCATTAAAAATAAGGTTCCGGGTTCATCCATCAGAAGAACTGCACCAATAGTCTGCATCAACTGGTGCTCTCCGTCTGAAAACTTTTTATAATGAATAGGGTCATTAACTCCATTTTTACACAAAAGGATATCTTCAATCCTAAAAATTAAGTTGTCATCTGTAGTTTTTGGAATCAAACCCGTAAGTGTTGAGGCACTTCTATGGTTTAAAATCTTTTTCCGTTGATAGCTCGGGATTTTTTCTAAATTTAGAGAATTCAGAGTGTAAAAATCACTATACAGTTCTGAAGCAGAATTGAAATGTTGCTTAAAAGCTTGATTCGTAGCTTCATTTACCCAAAAATCAAATGTAATACATCCAACTCTAGTTGCATTATCTAAATTAGCATTTAATTTACTCTCGTCTACATTTATGCTATCATCATAACAAGTTGTGCACTTTTTCAACTTATCAATAATACTTCCAACTGTATCTTTATCATTAATTTTATAGGATTTATCAATATCAGTACCTTCAAGATTTATTACAATTCGGAAGGAATGAAGTCTATTAACATTTAGAATTTCATTTATTACTTTTATCTTATTGGAATTATGGATTAAGTAATTGGAAATTAGAATTAATGCATTTGTTTCATAATCCATGTAAAACATTCTGCTGCCTTCGATGTCTGTCTTATACTCATTTTGTATATTTCTTATATACTCATTGAAATAATGCAATCTCATTTTGATAAATGGACTGCTGATAAGCTCGTTCATCCCAGAGGAATAGCCAATAATTTTTGTCGGAAGTAATTTCTTTCTTTCTATCCTATCTTTAACAGGCAAGAGGTTTCGGCTTTCTCCATAAACAAAAAAAGTTGGTGACTCACCATTCTTCTTTTCTATCAAAACCCGTATAAAACGTTCATAAACTAAAGAATTCTCATCATCAATAAAAACAACATTATTACTCTCGTTAATCTCAGTAGCAGGAAGGAGATACTCGATTTCATAGCCGTAAGCTTCCTGTTTACTTTTGCTAGTATCCTCATCATTATCATCGTCTGAGTAATTAAGGTGCATCAATTCAAGCTCATAGAAAATTTCACTTAGAGCCTCCATAACATTTGATTTTCCACAACCATTCTGGCCAACGAAGCATATGGGTTCAAGACATTTTGTATTTATATTTTTGTCAAATTCTATTTCAAAATCTTTCTGTAATCCTCGGAATTGCGACAACAGCTTTAATCTAAGCAATTTCATCATTTCACCTGTAAATTTTAATTAATTTTATAATGAATCTTTTCATTATCAAACACCTGCAAAAGAAAAGGCCTATACTCATTCTTCCGTTTCTCTAAGCAATCAAATAAAGCTATTTTTATATCATCATATTCTGTACTTTTATATTGATTTCTAATGGCATAACTTAATTCTTCAAAATCGAATTCCATATTTCCAAATTCAGACTGTATAAGCTCTTTAAGGCTTTCAATGCTAAATTCAGTCGTGTCAACAGAGTCAAAGTCACTATCCGTTAGTTCCCCTCTAAAGGCTTTTTGCATAAGCGATTTAAAAAGAGTTTCTAGTTCCTCTGTGGATTCCTTTTGCTTTTGTTTAAGGGTTTCAACCTTTTGGACTATTTCAGCGAATTTGTTTTGGATATCTATGGGAGGTATCATGATATTAATGCTTTTTAATTCCTCAGCATTAATATTTGCCATTCCAACTATATTTTTCGCCATACTAAATAGCAGTTTTTTACCATATTTTGAATTCAAAAAAGCAGCAATATATTCTGAATTTGCTTTATTATTAGGTATTAATTTTACCAAATAACCAGCAAAAGCCATAGGTTCATTAAGTCGATAAACAGCCGTCTTTCCTACTAGTTCTCTACTATTTGTTCGATTAAAAAGCATTTCTCCCTTATAAACAATATATTTTGCCTGTTCTGATTCATTCAAATCAATGTACTTTAAAGATGAAAAATCCCAATTTCCTTTGGAAGTAATATTATTCATACGCAAAACCTTAAATCTTTGTACTGTTTCACTAGCCTTTTTACTTGTACCATATTGTGTTTTCTTTGTTAATTGGCCAATATTTCCTATTAACCACCCCATTGGATTTGTTGCTGGATCACCAAACATCTCAATAAAGACCGACTGCAAATACTTGTCGACAAGTTCTTCAGCTTCCTTACGCTTTTGTATAGCTTTTTCTGCTTTTTCAAGAATTAAGACGATTTTCCTTTGTTGTTCAATAGGGGGCACGACTACTGTTGTCTCTCGTAAAAACTTATAATGCCTTGAATATCCTGCATCAGGCAACTTTAGTGTTCTTAGGTAATAAAATAGAAACTTTGGAACTAGTATTACTTTATTTGGTTGTAATATTTGAGTCCCATCAGCTCCTGCCGCAAATCTAAAATCAACAAATTTAAATCTTCTAGTATGATCACCGAAAACAATTACCGGTAACTCTCCATCATATAAATTATCCTTCAAATCTGTATAACCAGTTATAAAGGCTTCACCTTGATCTATAATTGGATAACCTTTTTGTAAATAATCCTTTGATTGAATTTTAGATACCTTATACTTACCTTTAATTACAGAATCGTCAAAAGGTATAGTGTACCATCCACTTGGCAATTTACTCATTTCATCATTTCCTTCAACTCATTAATCTCCTGCAAAATCTCACTCTCAATCCTTACAATACTATCCATAATAACTACTGGTTTCTCATATTCAACTTCCTCATGCTCTATAATTTTATACTTATTTATAGATAAGTCATATTCTTCATCCTCAATTTTTTTCTTCTCAACCCAAAACCATTTGTCATCTTTCTCTGGCTCTAACTCAGTATTACCCCAACACTTCTTCCAACTTTCAATAATATCGGGAATATCATTTGGAGCACCAGGATTACGCTTATCATCTAAACTAAGTCCATCTCCGTGCATATCATAGAACCAAACCTTATCCGTTTTTCCGCCCTTTGTAAAAAACAATATAGCAGTAGAAACACCTGCATATGGCTTAAATACTCCTGAAGGCATAGAAATAACTGCTTCCAGCTGATTCTCATCTACAATCATCCTTCTGACCTTTTTATGTGCATTTGACGACCCGAAAAGCACCCCATCTGGTACTATTACAGCTGCCCTACCTCCCATATCGAGGATTCTCTCAATCAACGCCAAGAACAACAGCTCTGTCTTTTTAGTTTCAACTACCTTCTTCAAGGATGGGTTAATATCACCTGCATCAATACTTCCCTTAAAAGGCGGATTTGCTAAAACCACAGTATATTTATTCTTTTCTTCAAAATTTGACGATAATGAGTCAGCATACTGAATATCCGGTTCATCCACCCCATGAAGAATTAGATTCATAGCTGAAATCCTAAGCATTGAACTGTCAAAATCTCTTCCATGTAATAAATCCTTTTTAAACTTACCCCAGCCGTCTGCATCAAGTTTATCCGCCATTTTATCATGGAGCACCCCGTTTTCATCAGTAAAAATACTTTCAGGGCTGGTATATTTCTTCAATACATACTCCGCACTTGCCATTAAGAAACCTGCTGTTCCACAAGCAGGATCACAAATAATATCCTCAATTGAAGGGTCCATTAGCTCAACAATCATTTTTATAATATGCCTTGGTGTTCTAAACTGACCATTCATGCCTGCCGTGGAAATCTTATTCAACATGTACTCATACAGATCACCTTTAGTATCTGAATCATCCATATTTATACCATCAATAAGCTGGACTGCTTCGTATAAAAGGCTTGGCTTCTGAATTAGATAAATAGCATCCTTCATAAAACTGCCGAAGCTCGTTCCTGCACCTAATTCTTTTATAAATGGAAATACATTTGTAAGTATATTCTCATGCATTTCCTGTGAGTTAAAATGCTTAAACAAAGACCATTTACATTTTGTTTTATCTATTCTGGGGAGTTCCTTCTTATTATCTGCTTCTTGTTGATCATTTTCAAATATTGACTTATGTGTCTTTCCAATTCTTGCAGCCCTCTTCTCTGCAACAGCATCATTTTCATCAAGTCTCTTAATAAACAACAAATATGAAATCTGCTCTATAACAGTCAGAGGATTTGAAATCCCTCCAGACCAGAAATTATCCCACAACGTATCAATTTTACTTCTCAAGTCACTGCTAAGCATGTTTTTCCTCCAATTCAACCTTATATGGCTTTATCAACTCGATAACCTCTTCTGAAATCTTCCCCTTAAATATTCCGTCAAACCCATCATGGTTTATGTTTGTATATGGTGGCCCATACAATGCAGCAAAGGATATTCCCTTGTTCTTAACAATGTCATTCTTTATCATCTCAATAATTTTAATCTGAGTTGCTGACATTTGATTGGTATGAACCCTGACAAATTGCTCAAATCTAATGTTAAGTTCATTCTCATCAACACCTACAAACCTTCTCAAAATACCAACCAGATCGTCCTTTTTAACATGGGTCTTTTCAGATAGTTCATCAATAGTATACTCTATTTTTCCCGAGTTAAAAATATCATAAATCATGCTTATATCGTTTTCAGTTAGAATTTCGCCCTTACGGATCTTATAAATAGCCATTTGCATATTTAATTCATCTTCAAGAACTTTTTTTACCCTGTCTTCATATGGCTGCATATCGCTTGAGTTTATTTTATTTTTATCATAGAATTCTCTTACAATAATATCACTATCCTTAATATTAAGTTTTAAAAATGGTTGATCAGGATTTTCTGTCTTGTACTTCATAAGGCCTCTTAGTTTTACTCTTGCCTCTTCAACATCTTCGTATTTTGCCAGCTGCCACACATTCTGATTAATGAGGCTCTTGACATAATCCCTTACGCCATTAAACTGATTAAGGTTTAGCCTTAGTCTTGATAATTCATAAACCGTATCACAAATATGGTTAGCTAGTCCTCTATTATTTGTAATCTTATATATCTGCATTTTATACATCTGATTATCAAATAATATGGCAGTTTTGTTGCCTTCACTATCAATCCACTGCATAAGTGGGGCAACTTCTATTAACAGCTTATCAAAAAGCAGCTGATTTATAATAACCCAATTCTGGTCAAGCTTAAGCCCTTCTAAGGTTTTCCACTGTTTTTTTACTGCGATTGACTTCTCAGGTAGAGCAGCGATATCTTCTCTAATTAGCCTTATTAGTTCTTCTTTTTTGCCAATATCTTTATTATCATTAAATAACCTCAAAAGCTCTATTCTTCTTTCAAATCTTATCTGTATAGAAGTTTTTGTAACAGCCGGGATATTACCATCAGGCGTTTCATCAAAGAACTCAAAGTTTTTCCAATGGTCAAACACTATAAACTGCTTTTTATCTACGCCTTTTCCAAATAAGTCCTCACAAAGTCTTGTACCTCTACCTATCATCTGTAAGTACTTTACCTTTGAATATATAGGTTTTGCAAATACCAAATTTACTATTTCGGGAACATCTATACCAGTATCCAACATATCAACTGATATCGCAATCCTTGGCCTATCTGCTTCTTTAAAAGCCTTTAATAGATCATCTTTTTTCTCTATATCTGAATGAATTATAGCTGCGAGTTTTCCATTATACTGCGGATACATGTCATCAAATAATTCCATTAATAGTTTGGCATGTCTTTTGTTTTTTGCAAATATAATTGATTTGCCAATGGTTTCTCCAACCTTTATCCCATTATTCATGAGATTCTCTAGAATAAACCTATTGGTGTCCTCATTTGTTACAAACTCTTCTAATTGTTCTCTGTCAAAATCAATCTGGTTTTCATCTAGCCCATCTTCTTCAAGCAATTTCCGCTGTTCCTCTGATAAATTGGACCATCTGATCCCTCTTCTAAGAAAGCTAGTCGTTGCATCTATTTTTTTAGGCCGTAATAAATATGGCGGTAAATGTT
This sequence comes from Bacillota bacterium, assembly GCA_023412275.1. Taxonomy (GTDB): domain Bacteria; phylum Bacillota; class Clostridia; order Acetivibrionales; family DSM-1351; genus Ruminiclostridium. The sequence goes on along the minus strand of JAEYNY010000072.1, from coordinate 12,088 downwards.
CACAAGCTTCATCAAAAGAATAATAAAAAGTCGGATCTCCATCTTCACATTTAAATAAGTTGAAGGTATTTCTGTTTATGAAATTGACAGGTGTTGCGGTTAGTCCAATAAAGTAAGCATCAAAGTACTCTATAATGTCCCTATATGTGTTATAAATACTCCTATGAGATTCATCACATATAACAAGATCAAAAAATCCCACACTATAACTATCATAATGATTTATCATTGTCTGATATGTTGAAAAGTACAAGGTTACCTCTCTAACTTCACTCTTTGCAGCTGTTATTCTTATTGATGGCTCTTCTGGCATAAAAACCTTGAAACTGTTTTTTTGTTCTTTGGCTTGTTTCACTAATTCATCTCTATCAGCTAGAAAAAGCACTCTTTTTACCCAGTTTGCCTGCTTCATACCCTTTGTAAGCGATATGACAGTTCTAGTTTTACCTGTACCAGTAGCCATTACCATAAGAGCATTTCTTTTTCCTCTTTCGAATTTTTCGTAAGCTCTTTTTATTCCTTCAATCTGATATGCGCGTCCTGCTATGTTTACATCCAAATCAATATTTGAAAGTGGTTTTTTGTTTTCATGTTGAAAGAAAAGGTACTCCAAATCCTCCAAAGTATAAAATCCCCATATTTGTCTAGGTTCACTATAATTGTCATCCCACATGTAAATCTCATGCCCATTAGTGTAATAAATAACAGGTCTTACCCCATGTTTCTGTTCTATCCCATCAGCATAGATTTTAGCCTGATGTTTACCTACAACAGGATCTCTTGAAGTTTTCTTTGCTTCTATGACAGCCACAGGTTTATCTTTCTTGTCAAACAATACATAATCAGCCTTACCTATTCCGTTTTTCGTAGTCGGATCAGGCACAGGATATTCAAGCTTAACAACCTCTGAATTTTGTACATTCCAACCCGCATCCTTAAGCATCAAATTAATTAGCTTTTCTCTAGTTTCATTCTCATTCATTCCAAGGTTGTTTGTTATTGCTTCAAGTTCTTTTTCTACTTTTTCGGGGTTAGGTTGTACAGCTTGCAATTGCTCTTTTAGTACTGCAAGTTCTTCTTCGTGGGACTTTTTAATTTCTTCAAGCTCTTTCTTATATGTATCTATATCAATTGCAATCTTTTCATTGTTTTTCTTTTCAGGTTTCTTGGGTAATGTAAATCCCTTTGGAATTGTGCTTCTCTCTCCAGTTACCTTTACATGTAACCAACATGCCAGTTTATATATGCTTGCAAGACATTCAGTAGCATCTTCTAAGTCATTGTAGTTAGCATGAACTGCTCTGTTTCCAATTTTTCTTACGATGTGAAACAAATCTACTACAGCTGGTTTTACTAGATTTAATTCAGCAAGAAGCTTTATCTTCTCTACTTGTGTCTTTTCAGTAGGTGCTGGAAGTTTTAATGCAACAAAAACAAGATCTATTAGTTCTTCAGAAAATATACGCATTTTAAACAATGCTGCATTTGTATCACTATAGAAATACTTCTCTGCCAAATGACCATTTTTAGCCAAATTTGACCATCTATCTTTTAGAAATAAAAAGTTGGACATCAGAACACCTCATTTGTTTCTATCCTATTTAGAAAATCTTTTATCCTTCAGCTTTTCTGTCTCCTTAGTTATACCAAACAAAGCAAAATTGAGAAGTTGCTAATCAATCTCATATAATACGTTTACCACTCATATATTGATCAAACTCACCCGCATCCAAAACCTTATCATAACTGCTCTTAACTTTGCCCAGCTTGATATCTTCCATAAGATCCTCTATAAAATCTTTAAAATTACTATTCTCATCAATAAGCCTGTCTATAGTCTCCCAATCAAGGAACTCTGTATTTCTTGACGGAAACAGTATTTCACTCTGCTCAATATTTTTTGGATCCAATCTAATTACTCCAATACCGAAAGAATTATTGAGGCGTCTCAGCTCATCCATCAGAAGCGGGTCATCCTCTACTTTTAAAGCAGCCAGATAACCCTCATGCGCCCATGAGGAATTTGAAACCGCCTGAAAGTAACATTCTCTGAGATTAGCAAAATTTAATTCTACTTTCATTTCGAACGAAAACAGCTTGTATGAATTCTCTTTGAAGGTTTCCAACAGCTTTAATGTTCCGCTCTGATATTTATCAAAAGGAAAATATACACCCACAAGATCAGGATGCAGCCATTTATTATATCCCTTCCTGCCCTTTTTTGATATTTCATGGTATATAGTCTTTGTATAGCAGTTAAAATGAGGATTTGAATAAACAAAGGTTGATAGAAGTATATGTAAATCCCTTTCGCTATAGTTAAGCTTTACCGTATTATATTTTAGTTTGGTCTCTTCAGTTTTTAATTCTGTACCATTGAATAGTTTTTGATTGTACAGAGTCTTCAGATAAAATTTAGCAGGTCTTTTACTAGCCTGCACAAATTCCGTTTCATTATTATCTCTGATATCTACATATATTCTCGCAGCTAACGTCTGCCAGGGAGTTTTGCCGGTGCTTCCAAGCTTTTCTACATAGCCGAGTTCAGTAGCAAGCTTCCAGATGTCATTTACGGAAAGCGGCTCTTTAGTAGCTTTTAATGTGTCCTTAGCCAAATCAAAAAAACTGTACCCCATTTTAGCAACCTCATTCAATTTTATTAATATATAAATAATTATACATATGTAACAAACAATATTTCAATATTCTCTAATGTTGAAATTAATTTCTATACAATGTTGCAGCAAAATTTTATAAACTTATTTCATTTAGTCCTTTAATCTATTTAAAAATGGCTAATAAAATTCCTATTATTCCAACAACAAATGACAAAATAGCAAGTATATTAGTAAACGAATCTTGCTTTATTCTTAGTATAAAACGTTTCATATAACTAGCTTTTGCGTTTACTTTAAAAATAGGGAAAAATAAATCCTCAATTGCCGAATAAATTACCAGTATTATTAAACCGTAAATTAATATAATCAAGAACTTAATTTGATTAATGTCTTCTATATAATTCTCTCCTAGAATTATTGCTAAAATAATACACACTATGGTTGATTTAATAAAACTATTAGATATAAATGATAGTGAACTCTTATGTAAAGATAAATTTTCTTTTATCACATCTTCAGCGTTTTTAATCCATTCTTTATTAGTACTAATCACTTTAATGTAAGACTTATTTTTTAAAGTTTCCAACTCAGAAAAACTAGCAACAATACCCTGAGTCTCATTAGAATCTTCACCTATTATTTCAATATTTACATTATAAATATTTTCAGAATTTTTAATGATTTTTTTAAAGTCTTCAAAAGAAGTTACCCTAATAGTACCAAACTCATTTAATATCTCAATTTTTATTGAAAGAAGAAAATTTGTATCAATTATATTTGTTATCTTCTCAATGAAGTCTTGAAATATATTTTTGGTCTTAAATTTATATTTACATTTTAGTGCTACTTTTCTTTCATATAATATTTTATAATGGTTGTCAGTAAAGGCTTGTGATATTATATGCATAGTTTCCCTCCGATTTTATATCTAATATATCCATAATATTCCATGGGAATTCACAAAAATCCTTCTTAATTTTCATAATTGTTCGATATTTGCGCTTTTTTACTACCCCCCTGTCTATTTTTCTGTTACTTTCTTAAGTCCACTCAAACATAAAACACACAACAAAAAAGGGGCATATCGCCCCAAACCTTTGATATATATTTGCTTTTTTAGGAACACATTACTCCGCTACGCTCCGTAATGCGGGCTTTCTCGCTAAGTTCAGACTTCGTAGCCTCGTCTTCACTAAGCGTTCAATGCCTCTATCAGCACAACCGCCTCAACATGCCCCGTCCACGGAAACATATCCACCGGCTGCACTTCCTTCACCTCAAACCCATGCTCTGTCAGGTACTTCAGGTCCCTTGCCAGCGTGGACGGGTTACAGCTTACGTAAACAATCCGCTGTGGCTGCATTTCCACCAAAGTATTAAGCAGCAACTGGTCACAGCCTTTTCTTGGTGGGTCTACAACTACCACATCCGCTTTTACACCCTGTTGGTACAGCTCAGGTATAACCTTCTCTGCCTCTCCCACCAAGAATTCCACATTTGAGACACCATTTAGTTCAGCATTTCTTTTAGCATCACTGATAGCGTCAGCAACAACCTCTACACCTACAACACGCTTTGCCTTCGTTGATAGAAAAAGCGAAATAGTTCCTATACCGCAATACAGGTCAAAAACCGTTTCATTGCCGGAAAGGCCTGCATATTCAAGAGCCTTTTCATACAACACTTCCGTCTGAATTGGATTAACCTGAAAGAATGACAAAGGAGAGATCTCAAATCTGAAATTTCCAATATAGTCAGTTATGTACTTCTGCCCGTAAATACAAATATTTTTATCCCCAAGAATAATATTGGTGTTTCTGGTATTTACATTTAAAATAATACTCTTAATATCAGGAAATTCTTCAATCAGCTTTTTAACCAGTTCATCCGATTTAACCAGTTTGTCACCGTTAATAACCAGCACTACCATAATTTCACCGGTTTTAAAGCCCTTTCTAACCATTACGTGGCGAAGAAGGCCCCTGCCGGTTTTCTCATCATAAATCGCTATACCCGCAGCCTTGCAAAAATTTCTTACAACATCTCTTATTTTATTGCTCTCATCAGGTTGTATCTCGCACAAGTTGCTGTCAATAATATTGTGAGTCCTTGTCTCATAGAACCCTATGCTGATTTCACCATTATCCGAACCAACCGGGTATTGAACCTTGTTCCTGTACTTATATGGATTTTCCATTCCAATTGTGTCATTTACAGTAACATTCTGAATACCGCCAATTCTTCTGATATTTTGCAGTACAGTATCCTTTTTAAAATCCAGTTGTGCCTGATAAGACATATGCTGAACCGCACAACCTCCACATTTGTCATAGACAGGACAAAATGGTTTTACTCTGTCCTCTGAAGACTTGTTTATTTTAACAAGCTTTCCCACTGCATAGCTCTTGGTTTGTTTAACTATTTTAATGTCAACATTTTCTCCCGGAAGAACCCCGTCAACAAAAACCACAAATCCCTCAATTTTACCTACACCCTGTCCTTCATGAGTTAAACCTGTTATATCAATTTTAAATGTTTTATTCTGTGATAATATCTTTTGAGAAGGCTGTTTCATTGGTCAACCACCGTTTCCTTAATTTATAACCAATATAATACCATATTTAGCCGGATTGATAAACATGGGTAAAACCCACAAACGAAACAAAATCTTTGGCATGGCAAATATTAGTATCCATTAACCACGCCAAAGTTTCAGATAATTTTGTCTATCTTGCAATTGTGAATGAACTCATTGTTACTGTCTTTTGTAATCCAACAGGATATTACGAAGCTTACTGGCATGCATTCCTTCGTCTTGCGCAAAATCCTTGAACACCTGCTTAATCTTTTCATCTTCAATCCTTTTTGAGTACATTTCGTAGTCCCTTACCAACTCCATGGAATTTTCCCATGCTCTCAACAGTCTGTCATACGTGGTAAGTTCAATTTCATTTTCATTCATAAAATCTCCTCCGTTACCCAATAGAATCCAAAAGTTTTTTCAAATCAGTAAAGCACTTGCATTGTTCAGCAAAAGGAACTGTATTCAGCCCACTTGTACTATAGCAAACAAAATCTAAGATATCCTCCAGTATACTTGCGGATTGAAGGCCGGGCTTAACACTAATTCCGGATGCAGGTACCTTCAAAATGCTGGAAGCATAAGCACGGTACACTCCAATACCCACGTAGCAGGCAATTCGAGGTTTTAAAGTATCCAAAAGCCTATAAAGGTTTGCCGAACCTTCAACAACTTCATCAGTACCAATTTCATTGGCAGCTTTTGTCTGCCTGTCAACAATATTTGTGGAGCCATATCCAAGTTCAAGTATTTTCCTGTCATCCTCAGGCTCGAATCTGACAGGTGTCAGACCTGATTCATGCAAAAATCTCCAGAACCTGTTGCTTTTATGTGAATAATGGTGCCTGTTTCTGGCAGAAAGCAAGCCCGGATTATAACCTATAAAAACAACTTTAAGTCCCGGCGAGATGATGTCAGGCAGCGGCTTTTCAATATAAAAATTATCCATAGTATTCCTCCAGAAGGTAAAAACTACGGAGTGCTTTTCTATATATTTAGCATTTTGTAGTTTTTTTATGTAAATATTGATAGAATAAAACTTTTTATCAAGGCAAATCTATAAAATTGTAATCAAACTTTATATGGAGGTCAATTTAATTGGTATTAATTATAGTTTCTCTAATAGTTTCATTAATTATCGCAATATTAGCAATTTTAATTATATTACTGTTTGTTATACCGTTAAAGACTGATTTCGTATTGGATACGGATAATTCAATTTTACAAGCAACTGCATTATGGCTTCATCCGTTCATAATGGCTCGGGTTACACTGGAAGATGGCAATCCGATTTTAAATATCCATGTTTTTAGAAAGCATTTGTTAAAAAGGAAATTAGCGAAAAAATCCGGTAAAGGCCATAGTATTGAATATATGAGAGCTATAGAACCAGAAAATATACAGATCAGTACACATTACGGTTTTAGTAATCCCTTTGATACAGGTATTACTTGCGGAGCTGTAAATATGGTTTCGCAATTAATCAATATAAGTACTTTTGAAAACGAACCGGACTTTCTTGCAGATAAAGATTACGTGTATCTAAATGCTTCGGCCAATATATACATGGGTCCGGCTATTATGAAAATATTAAAAATACGAAGACTTTACAGGAGGGAATTACAATGGATACAAACATGAATCAGAATGTAACCACATTATTTTCAAACCTTGAAGACTTTACTCAGAATGAAGGTTTAATAGGAAAGCCGGTTACACATGGGGATAAAACCTTTATTCCTGTAGTCTCAGTGACACTTGGCTATGGGACAGGTAATACGGCTAGTAAAAACCATGGCACCAGTACAAAAGAACAAGCAGGTGGCACTACCTCCGGTATGGCCAATAACATGGCAGGAGGCGCTTTAGGTCTTGGAGCAAAACTTTGTACAGATGCAGTTATAATCGTAGACAAGGACAACGTTTCAATGCTTCAGGTTGGCCCTACGGCTACAAGCCAACTTATGGACAAAATGCCGCAGATAATCTCAGGCATAGGTTCTATGGGAAAACAGCAGCAACAGCAGCAACCGCAGGGACAACAATCCCAAAGCAATCAAAGTCAGCAATAATTTAAGACCAATATTTTACTGAATATGTACCGAATAAACGTGTAACACTATTATAGCAAGTAATATCTTTTAACATGAAAGGACAATATACCATGGATAAAGTAGAAAACAGACAAGGTTTTGGCCTAGGACACGTCATATTACGTGTAGTAATAGGAGCTGTCATTCTTGCAATCACAGCATTTTTAACACCAGGTTTTTCGATTTCATCATGGTTTTCATTATTGCTTGCAGCAGTAGTATTGGCAGTACTGGACTGGGCAGTAAACAAGATAACAGGTGTAAATGCAACTCCTTTTGGCCGTGGAATTTCCGGCTTTATATTGGCAGCCGTTATCATCTATGTTATTAAGTTTATAGTACCGGGATATAACATCTCACTCCTCGCTGCTGTTATTGCTGCACTGGTATATGGTGTAGTCGATGCAATTATTCCAGGACGTGGTATGTAGATACCATAGAGGAATACCTGCAAAACTGACGTTTAGGAGCGGCTTTTTTTAAAGGCCGCTCCTAATAAAAAAAAAATCCCTCTCACAAGGGAAAGATAAGATTATTATTGAATCAGTATGCCGTTATATAAATTATTCCATATTATATACTGTTTATACCTTTATTTTCCATACATTTCCTATACTTTAACACTGTCAGAAATCTTGAAAAGGTCAGAAGATGCATCTTGTAGCAACATTGAGATCTCATCCAGATCACTAAGAGTTTTTGCTTGTATCTGAATAATGGAGTCAAAATCTTTATATTCCGTGGAATTGTCCGAAACTCCACATGCAATTTTGTCTACAGCATCGACAAACTCTCTGGCTGTCTGATAATGTGTATATGCTTTGTCAGCAGATGCCTTAACAGTATCTGAAACATTACTAATAGATTGGATTATTTCTCCAATCCCTTTTTTGACTTCATTTATTCTGGCGGCCCCGTCTTCAACCCCCAACAAACCTGAGTTCATTTTGTTAACAGCGGTGTTAATACTTGATTGTATTTCTTTTATCTGCTCCTTTATTTCAGCTGCTGAATTGTTACTTAGGTTAGAAAGTTTTCTTATCTCATCCGCAACAACCGCAAAACCCTTTCCCTGCTCTCCTGCCCTATTGGCTTCAATTGCAGCATTCAACGCCAACAGGTTTGTCTGAGAAGCAATTTGAGTAATGGTATTGGTAATCTCTCCAATTCTTCCCGATGAGGATTCAAGATTTTCAATGGATGTTGCAATGGACCGAACAGTTTCATTAACAGAACTTATAAACATTTCTGCCTCTTCAACCGTCTTTTCCTTCAATTTAGCTGTCTCCACTGCTCTTACACTATCTCCTACCGCCTTTTGTGTCTGTTCAGTTACGGTTTTTACACCGGAAATTATACTTTCGGTATCCAGTACAAACCCTTCCCTGTCAGCAGCCTTTGTTGCAGAAATTTTCTCCATGGTTGTCCTGTTTTGATCAACGAGAGACTTAACTCTCTGCTTTAAAGTGCTTATTTCACTACCTGTACCCTTAAATTGTTCAACCATTTTCTGTTGTCCGTCAATTACATTGTTGACCTGCTTACCCAATGTACCTATATCATTGGAAGCAGCAATTTCAGCCCTGACTGTCAAGTCACCCTTTTCAACCTTTGAAAGAATATTTGAAAGATATTGAATAGGCTTAACAATTCTGTTGGACAAAAGCAATGCAAGTAACATCCCGATAATAATGGAAATCAGAGTAATAATAATTACAATCCATAATATGGCATGCTTAATTTTCTCAGAAGCCTTTATATCATCAGAGAAATAAGTATTAAAAGAAACCCTGAGCTTATCTGAACTATCAATAAAAGATTTATTAAGTTCCGACATACTTTTATATCCGTCAGCAATCAAGCCTTTGTCAATAACAGCAGCTCTCTTGTATATCTCTTGTGCTGTACCGTCTATGGAATTGTTCAAGGAATTAAGCCTTTTAATTTTTTCTGAATCAAGGCCATTTTTCAATAGGTCTGACAACTTTAATTCAATGTCCGTCTTATTCTTTTTAAACTCAGAGGATAAATTATCACCTTCAGATGCTGAATACAACAAGATTGCATTGTTTCGGTTAATCAAGACCGCTATGTCCAAAATATCATTATATATATGTAAGTCACCTGAAACTTTTTTCATGTTCCAAACCCTGTCAAAACCTTGGGTAGACCTTGCGTTTTCCAAGATATTCTGACTAGCGGAAGCTGTTGCTGAAATTCTTTGTTCAAGGTCTTCTATTTTTGTATTAAAATCACTATCCTGAAGGGCTGAGACATCACTTCCTGCGGTGTTGAAATACGTTAGAATATCAGCCAAAAGTTTTTTTATCTCCGTAAACTGATTATCAATATATCCGGAATCCGAATCAACCAACCCGATTATTCTGTTCAACTCGGTAATATCATCCATAAGCCTTGCTGATCTGTCCTCAATGGGCTTTGCCGTTGTGTTTTTGAGCTCGTTTACAATGTTTTGCATTTCATTAAAATTATCCTGAACGCCCTTTAAGAAAGCCTCAATACCTTTGTTTTCGAAAGTTTTGATATTAGGACTGATTTTATCATTATATAAACTTATATATTCTTTGTTAATGCTATCCAGTTTCTCAACAGTCTTTTTGTCTTCAGAGCTTATTTTAGCTCCCTTCAAAGTGTTTAACTCTGCATCCATTTTGTTTCCTAAGTCTGCAAAAGTTTGACTGTTATCATTAAATGAATTAACAATATCCGTTAAAACCTGCTGTCTTTGAGCAGACAACCTGTTGAGTTCCTGTACTGAATCCTGATTTGACTTATTAACTTCTATATTATTAACAGAATCAATTACTTTTCTATATCCGAAAAAAGATATTGCAGATGAAATTAACGAGATTGCAATAACAATGCAAAATGCTCCGATAATTGTACTTTTAATATTTTTCATATATGACAACCTCCTACGTTTCAATGCAAAATAGCCGAATATAAAATAGTTCTACATTTTAGTAATAAAATCCTTTAATTCAACTACCTTTTTCGTCATTTTTTTCTTGACTTAGGGATAAATATAATAGAAAGCGTATTTTCACCTTATATAAGTAATAGCGAGAGGTTATTTTCATAACAAATTTGGAAATAATCCTAGTATATATATTTGTAGAATGGTGGTTCAAATGAGAAAATTTTTTAAACCCTCATGGTGTTTGGTAATTATACTACTTCTTTTATTGCCTGTAATTTACTTACTTAATGCCAAATCTGCCCGTTTGGAGAAAACCAACAATGTTTTGGGCGAGCAGGTCAGGAATATGTCCAAAACACTGACAGAACAAAATAAAGCACAAGAAGCGAACATGGAATTGATTAGAATTCTCCAATCTGACCAGACAAACTTTAAAACCAGACTTGATGAATTTGCAAAAACATATACTAAAATATCAGGCAGCTACGTAAAAAAGTCCAGTAGAGGTACATCCGTTAAAAGTGCAAATAATACAATAGAAGATATAATAAAGCTCAATAACCTTGTAAAAAATATAAATGTAGCTTTTAACAGCAATAGCGCCCTGACCATAGAACTTGAAAAATCAAACAATAAGTTGGAAGAATTTGTTGATGCACTGCCTACTTTTATTCCGGCAAAGGGTAAAATTACTTCCCCATTCGGAATGAGAAACCATCCAATTACACACATCAGAACTATTCACAAGGGTGTAGATATCGATGCAAAAACTGGCGACCCCATAATGGCAGCTGCTTCAGGAACGGTAATATATTCAGGGCTCTCCGGAGGTTACGGGAAACATGTTATAATTGACCACGGGAACGGTTTTAAAACAATATACGGTCACTCATCAAAACTACTTGTCAAAGCCGGACAAATTGTCAAAAAAGGCCAAAAGATAGCACTGGTAGGCAGTACGGGCAGAAGTACCGGGCCCCATCTGCATTTTGAAATAAGAATAGCCGATACCGCAGTAGATCCGGTCAAATATGTTGAATTTAGATACTCAACACAATAACACGCAAAGGCTATTCGGGAAATATTGTAATTATTACTTTAAAATTTACCATTATCCTTATAAAAGGAAAATTCCTATTAAACCAGGGACGTCTATATTCATGGGAAAGCCAAGCCATTAGTATAGTTTCGTCCCTTTGTTTCGGGCATTTTCTTAACATTTAAATAATATGTACTAAAAATCGTTTTATGATATAATATTGTGAGCAAAACGTATTAATTTAAGGAGGATATTATGAAAGCTAATGAAAAGGCTGCATCAGGGACGGATACGCAAAAAAAGAAGAAGAAAAAGACTCCTTCGTCTCCAGCTTCTAAATTTACCCTTGCAGTTATAAAAACAGTGTTTGTTATCCTCATATCTTTAGGGTGTGTTGTTGGTGGTGTATTAGGTGGGGCCGTTCTCGGATACATAAAGACTGCATCTCCGATAACACCAGATCAGCTTGAAATGACGAAAGTAACTTTCATATATGACAAGGATGGCAAGGAGATTGCACAGGTCAAGGGCGGCGAAAACCGAATACTTGCCGAACATTCTGAAATACCCGATAATATGAGACATGCATTTATTGCAATAGAAGATTCAAGATTCAAAAGTCATGATGGTGTTGACAAGAAGCGTTTTGTAGGTGCTGCACTAAGTTATATTATTAAGTTCGGTAATGCAGACTACGGCGGAAGTACCATTACTCAGCAGCTGGTTAAGAATATAACCGGAAACACTGATTCTACAGTTAAAAGAAAAGTTCAGGAAGCCTGGCAGGCAATGGATTTGGAAAAAAAGATGTCAAAG
>JAEYNY010000065.1 GCA_023412275.1 Bacillota bacterium | reverse complement strand
AAAATATAAATATAATAAATTGAATCTTGGAGATATTGGTGGAATTCCAAGAGTCCTTGATGCAGGACAATGTAATGATTCATATTCATTAGTTGTAATTGCATTAAAGCTTCAAGAAGTATTTGGATTGGATGATGTTAATAAGCTTCCAATATCCTATAATATTGCATGGTATGAGCAAAAGGCTGTAATAGTTTTATTATCCTTATTACATCTTGGAGTTAAGAACATTCACCTGGGGCCAACACTTCCAGCCTTCTTATCACCAAATGTAGCTAAAGTATTAGTAGAGAATTTTGGAATAGCAGGAATAGGAACTGTTGATGAAGATATTAAAATGTTCTTAGCATAATATGAAGGATTCTCAAAATCACCAGAACCAGGTAAAATAATAGACATGTAAAGAAAAGTATTGACTGCGTGTTAAAGTCAATGCTTTTTCTTTTACCCGTTTGTACAGCGATATAAAATGTAGTTTAATACTTCCTCCTCTCTAGGTATTTCGTCTTCATATATACTTATAATTTTTTTAATGGTATCAGTGTTTTTGAGACAACCATAAATGCTTTTGTAATTGGTTTGCGCCAATATGCTTTTCATATAAATTGCTTTAGCTGTTTCAAAGCTTTTTTCTATACTTTTATATGTAAATAGGGATTTAGAAAATTTGTCATCATTGAAGCCATATATTTGACCAAGGAACTCAATTCGCTTTTTCATTAGCCTTTTATGTTCATATAGTAAATGTATTTGGCGATAATCCATAGTCCAAGTACCGTCTAATAATCCCTTTAAATGATCAATGACTTCTTTAATTACATTTATTCCATATGTGGCATTGGTTCCCCGGCATACTTTTATTTCATATCTTAAGTCGGACTCACATCCGATGGAGGATACATAATTCTTCATGTCATATATTATTTTAGTAAAATTGCACTTATGCTCTTTGCCTACATTTTTTACTTTAATAAGAATACAAGCAAATAACCTGACCCATAATGGAGATGTCTCATATTCGTTTCTGCATGCTGTGTAAGCTGCTGACACATCTGAATAAGAATAACGCAAATAATCAAATGTGTTATTGTCATGGAATCCGATTCCGAGAAACTCATTTGACAAATCATCGTACCCATATATATAGGCTTGGAATATATCATGCCTTTTAAGGTAATTCCTTGAATTGCTGATATAATATTTATCTAAAAAAATCATCAGACAATAGCCAAGGCTTACTTTTTCCTTTATGAAGGTAATAATATCATTTACATTTTTTAAATCATCTGAGGGGATAAATATGTAGTCAGAAACATCTTGGGGAAATAGTAGATCCTCCAGATAGTCAAGCCATATGTAACCGTTTTCATCATTCATACAATAGAGCTGTGTAAAATGCTCATAAGTCCAATTTTCCTTTTTTCTATCCCATAAAATTGCGGATAGTGGCAAACTGTAATTTAGGTAGGTAGTGATTTCTTTTTGTAATTTAACATTTAATTCTTTATTAGTAGAACTATATTTTGTAAACCTTGATAAATCGTCAATTTCCACCTTCGTTTCATCTCCATTCTTAGTCTTAAAATCGGATGCTTCAGTGTTTAGTTCTGAGATTTACCCTGGGAGCAAACAGATACCCGGTGAATTGTAAATTGGTAACGGTAGTTGATAGAAAATAGGAAAGTTTTAAAAACAAATTTGACCTAATTATAAACCTATTCATTTCGCGATGTCAATAGCTTACAAAAGTACATAAAAAAGTAAAATAACCATTGAGGTTAGGCATTGTGTAATGGTAAGATAGTCCCAAAAAATTTCATATTATGGTAAAATATTGACAAACAGAAACAATATGTATAATATAAAAAAATAAGGTAGTAATTGTTTTTTTGTGTAGAATGTTATTAGTTACATTGTGTAATATTTTGGAAATTATTAGAATATCAACTTAATATTTTTGATATTAATGGAAGGGATTCTTTACTGATATTGTATAGAAAATATTTGGTAAAGAAGCTGAACTGAATTATAAATATATTTAAAAATCATAATAGGGGGAGATATAATGAATGAACAAATTGAAAAAAACGAGAAGTTAGATGTTGTTGAAAATGAGGTCAAGAAGGCAATTGAAGCAAATTTAGATATGCTTTACAGCGATATAAGACCTGACCTTGATTTAAGCAGTATCAATATTGACTCAATGAGTTTTATTAAAATATGTGCATCTTTGGAGACAACATTCAATTTTATATTCGATGATGAAATGTTGGCTATATCTTCATTTAAAACTCTAGAGGACTTTATATCCTATGTAAAATCCCGGGCGCAAATATAAGCAGGTTTCAATAAGAAATGGCCTTTTTCTAGGCAGTCAAAAATAAGTTAGGGGTGGGTGTGACAATGGATAAGATGTATGATGTTCTGTTAATCAGCTTTACAGGCTCCAACGTATCTAAAGAGTTGGAAAGAATCGCAAGAGTATATGATGAAAAAGAGGTTGAATTAAATGTTTCATTCCCGGGTGCTTTGGCACATTTGGGTACAAAACTTATAAGAAACGGATACACATGTGATTACTTGTCTTCCTTTGAAGATTTTAAAGATGAATTAAAAGAAAAACTAACAACTAACGACTACAAGTATGTTGGTATCTCAACAACGCATATTACTGATTTTGAATCACTTGAAAAAATTGCAGCATTTGTTAAAAAGTATAAACCTTCTGCTACTATTTTTGTTGGAGGCCCTTTTATTGTTGCAAAAACCAAACAGTTTACATTGAGAGAACTGCAGCTCCTTTACAAAAAAATCGGTGCGGATATATATTTTAACTCTTATGCAGGTGGAGACAAGCTAATAGAAATCATTGAGGCATTAAATGGTAAAAGGGAATTGGCTGATATTAAAAATATCACTTTCCGCAGTGGCAACCAGTTTATTAAGAATGAAACCGAAATAGAATATGAATCTTTAGAAGATTGTAATTTGGATTGGAAGCTGTTTGGTGATCAAAATTTAAAGATAGTTCCGATCAGAGCGTCCATATCATGTCCATACTCCTGTACTTTCTGTGCTTATCCGATTCATAGCGGAAAACATCAAATCAGAACAATTGATAACGTGGAACGGGAATTAAACCAGATCTATGAAATGGGAAAGACGCAGATTGTACATTTTATTGATGATAATCTCAATGTACCAACAGAGCGGTTTAAAGATATGTTGCTTATGATGAAAAGAAATCAATATAACTTTAAATGGTTTTCATATGTGCGCTGTCAGTTTATTACTGATGAATTGGCACAGCTGATGAAGGAAACAGGATGTGTTGCTGTAATATTGGGGCTGGAATCCGGTAATCAGGAGATGCTTAACAGGATGAACAAAAAAACTACTGTTGAGGATCTGACCAGAGGAATATCAATTCTCAAAAAACATGGTATTGCTACAATGGGCTTCTTCTTTGTGGGCTTCCCGGGAGAGACTGAGGAAAGCGTTAACGATACAATTAATTTCATAAATAACGCTGCTCCGGACTTCTATGCTGTTGTGCCTTGGTACTACGACATTACTACACCAATTTCAAAACAGAAAGAAGCCTATAATCTAGTTGGTAATAACTACCAATGGTCCCATGCTACAATGGATTACAGTAAGGCAGAAGAATTGTGTAACGAGTTCCCAAAACGTATTACAAATTCAACAATTAAAACCATACAAACGCATCATGTATTTGAAATGCTGGCACATGGGTTTGGATTGGACGAGGTTAAATCTATATTGAAAAATATAGGTAACGAAGTAAGGTTAGGTAAGAATCTGAGAAAAAAATAATAGTGTAATATATTATGACATAGATGGAAAGTGGGAATTGTCAATGCTAACGTCTCCAACACAAAAAGGTTTTACTACGGTTGTAGATATGTTTGAAAACGCTGTACAGGCATTTCCGGAACGAGTTTGTCTGGATTTTAATGACCAACAGTACACATATTCTGACATAAATAATAAAGCTAACCAGGTAGCAAGCCAACTATATCTAAAAGGTGCAAGAAAAGGGGACTTTATCGGGTTATATGCAAAAAAATCCGATTATTATATCTATGCATTATTGGCGATTTTGAAACTGGGAGGAGTGTACGTTCCTATTTCACGGGAGTATCCGGAAAAAAGAGTTCAATTTATTGTTGATGATGCAAAGATAAGTTTTGTATTAACTGATGAGCCGGATGCAAACCCTTTCCAAAGCAATGTCAAGATAATTTCTTTACCGGTTGAGGAATCTGAAGCCGTCGGATTTCCCAAGTATTACGGTACTGAGGATGACTTGGCTTACTTATTATATACATCCGGCTCAAGTGGCTCTCCCAAAGGGGTGTTGATTCATCAGGCCGGATTCTCCAACCGCATAAGGTGGCAAAAAAATTACTTTCAGATGGATGAGGAGCAATGTTGCTTGTTTAAAGCACCAATTGGCTTCGATATATCCTTATGGGAAATTTTTTTGCCATTGGTTTCAGGAGCAAGATTAATTGTTACCAAAGATACTTCATATAAGAATATATCATTTATAACTAGCTTGATTATACAAAAGAGAGTTTCAGTAGTCCAATTTGTTCCTTCGCTTCTTAGTATTTTCATTGAAAAAATCAGCAGTATGCCAAGTGCTTCACTAAGCTCACTGCGCAGAGTAGTAAGCAGTGGAGAGGAATTGACTCCCACTTGTATTAAGAAATTTGTGAAGGTACTGCCGGAGTGTAAGCTATACAATTTTTACGGGCCAACAGAGACTTCTATTTGTGTTACAGCAAAAGAATTTGATATATCATATGGCGACGAATATGTGTCCTTGGGTGATCCTGTTGATAATGTGGGGATTTATTTATTGGATTCCAATAAAGGTGTTATAGCTGCAAATGATGTAGAAGGGGAAATATATATATCAGGTGTTTGTGTAGGAAAAGGGTATTTAAATCTACCTGAGCAAACCAGTGAAGCCTTTTTACAGAATCATTTGGATGAGTCCCCGGTTCTTTATAAAACAGGGGATAAGGCTAAATATGTAAACGGAGAGTTGGTTTACCTGGGTAGGGACGACCAATTTGTCAAAATTAATGGAAACAGGGTTGAATTGGGAGAGATAAGGAATCAACTCAACAGGCTACAATATATAGAAATGTCTGCAGTTTTGGTTGCGAAGAATAAGATAAATGCGGACATAATTATAGCTTTTTATAAAACATCTGAAAAGTCCCTTGACGCTACGGAAATGAAACAGAGGATACTTAACGATTTAAAGCTAAGTCTCCCTCAATATATGCTGCCAACAACTTTTATACAAAAAGACTGCTTTGAACTTACGGATAATGGGAAAATTGACATGGTTAAACTGAAGGCAGAATATGTAGTACCATAATTGAATAGAGGAAGAAAAAACATGTACTTATTTTATATTTCTTTAAAGAATTCTTTTGTATACCGTTACTCTATGTTTTTTTCTTGCTTAGGCTCCATACTGGTAATTTATATTAATATACTGCTGTGGAAATCCTTGTACAGAGAAAATACAGAGATGATCCAATATATGATCAGGTATACCATAATGTCAAATATTATAGCGATGATTTATACTCCAGGTATATCGGATAGTATAGGAGGCAAAGTATCCACAGGTGCTTTTGTTATTGACCTTCTGAGGCCTATAAACATCTTTACTATGTCATGGCAAACGGAACTGGCAAAAACCGTCTCAAAATTCATTGTTCAGG
The DNA here is from genome assembly GCA_023412275.1 of Bacillota bacterium. GTDB lineage: Bacteria > Bacillota > Clostridia > Acetivibrionales > DSM-1351 > Ruminiclostridium. Next base: position 26,836 of record JAEYNY010000065.1, on the reverse strand, counting down.
GTCTGCCTGTAGCAATTATTTTCATTCCGATGCTATACCACGGTGTATATAGTAATATATTACTGGTTCTTATAGCCTTGATATTAGGGCATGTATTGTTGGTGCTGATTTATGCCTTGATTGGTTTTCTGGCATTTGCAATAATTGAGATCTGGCCACTGAAATTATTAATAGAAGATACAATAAGGCTCTTTGCCGGATCTTTTTTACCCATTGCTATTCTGCCCGGCTTTCTGAAATCTATAGCAACAGTTTTACCCTTTAGATTTTTATATTCATTTCCTTTAGAACTTTTGTTTGCAAAGGTCCAAGGACAAAGCATTCTTACAAATTACTTAGTCCTGCTTGCATGGATTTGTGTTTTTATCGTTCTCAATTTTATTGTATATAGGATGGCATTAAGGAAAGCGGTTGTACAGGGAGGGTAATATGGAATTTTTAAGCATATATGGCAGTTATGTAAAGATATTTTTAAAGTCTAGAATGGAATATCGCATAAGTTTTTTTACCGGTCTGACAGTAAATTTTTACAGATACTTTATTTCTTATATAACATTCTGGGCCTTGGTACAGCGATTCAATAGTATTGAAGGCTGGAGTTTTGAAGAAATGACAGTGTTATATGGCTTAAATGTAGTAACCTATGCAATCGCAGGCATATTTTTTTGGTATACGGTGTACCACCTTGAAAATGAGATAACTTCAGGAAACCTCGACAGTTATCTCATAAGGCCAATGGGTGTTATTAAGCAAATGATGTGTCGCCGCTTTGGAGATACTTTTCTCGGACAGATTCTTGTAACAATAGTATTTATGATTCTTGCAATATATAAAATTAATTACAGGATGACATTTTTTTCGTATATTTATTTGGTTTTTGCCATAATCGGCGGTATTTTCTTTCAGGCGGGTGCTATGATTATTCTGGGAAGTTTAAGCTTCTGGCTGTTAAGGACTGATTCTCTGTCACTGACACTGTATTATGATATACGTTCTATGATTCAATATCCGCTAACAATATTTCCTCAATACATAGGATTTATATTAACTTTTATACTGCCCTATGCCATTATCAATTACTATCCAAGTCTTATAATATTAACGAAAGTACAGACAGGTTCGGATTTAATAATAGGATTATTGTCGCCCCTTATAGGAGTTATGATTTTTGCACTGTCCATATTTATTTTCAACAGAGGATTGAGGCGTTATTCAGGCAGTGGTAGTTAACATAAACCGATTTACTTAGATAGTAAAATGAGTTATATAAGAAAGAGGATAAAGATGAATAAGTTATTACCATTTACGAAGCCGGATATATCTCATTTACCGGCGGACACATATTTAATGGCAATTTTAGATAGCTATCCACAAGCAAATTCTTGGATGGTAAACAATCTCGTTAACATCTATATAGCTAAATTCTTGGAATTGGACGGGTTTGCAAGAACCACTGAATTTTTTAATTGCCCGTATTTTACTATATCAGGGTTAACTTATGATTTTATTGACAATATGAAATGTGATATCGTTGAATATCTTGAATTCGCTTTAAATAATAACTTTTATATTTATATAGCAGTAAACAGACAGGATATGAAGGCTTATAAGGGGACTGATGCTGAGACACACAATCTGATTGTTTATGGTTATGATAGTGAAAAAAGAGAGTTCTACCTGGGCGATTTTTTCCCTTATAAGGATATGCCCGGAGGTAAATTCGGATGCTATTCTTGCTCATATGATGAAATGCATAATGGGTTCTACGGAGTTGACGAATTTGAAGGATTCCGTAAAAATTCAAATGTCATGCTATTAAGGTATAGAGATGAATATACTTTTGTTGTCAGTATAGCGGAACTGATACACTCAATTGAACAATTTATGTCATGTGAAAACATATTCAGGAATATGGCAGGCGAAAATATTAATTTCAACTTTAATTCAATAAGTATTAAAGAAAAGGGAGATTTTTTCTTTGGTGCAGATAGCTTTGATTTAATTGCACAGCAAATTAAAGATATTGAATTTAACAGATTCAGACCCCTTGGACTTATTAAGGATATGTCAACGCTATGGCAAAGACGTTTGAATTATTTGATTGATAACAAATATATTTTACGTAAACAGGATTCACTTCTTGGTCAAATTCAAAATATAGTTAAAATTCTACAGACTGCATTGAACTTATTTACTAAAATAACTATATCCCCAAATAAAGAGCTTGCAATGACCTCTAGAGACCGGGTAAGTAATATGATAATGAACAGCAAAGAACTTTTCAAACAATTCCTGAATGAATTGCTGATTGAATTAAAGTATTATCAATACACTACTGAGGACTTTTCATGATATCGTTGTGGGAGGAGTATATATGGAACAACTTATAAATGTTAAAGGATTGTCTCGTGATTATAAAATAGCAAAGCGTGAAGGTGGCATTTTAAAATTTATGTTTGCCAGAAAGTTTGAGATGATAAATGCTGTTAAAGATATTAATTTTTCAATCTCAAAAGGCAGTCTTGTGGGATTTGTTGGCCCTAATGGAGCAGGAAAGTCTACCACCATAAAAATGCTTAGTGGAATTCTTGCGCCTACATCAGGGAATATAACCGTTATGGGGAATGATCCATTTAAGAAGAGAAAACAAAATGCTTATCATATAGGTGTTGTATTTGGACAGCGAAGCCAACTGTGGTGGGATTTGCCCATAAATGACACTTTTAAGCTTTTAAAGAAAATATATAGGATTGAGGATGATGTTTATGCAAAAAATCTGGATCTTTTCAAGGAATACCTTGAACTTGAAAGCATATGGAACCAACCTGTCCGCCAACTCAGTCTGGGACAGCGTATGCGTGCGGAGATTGCCGCCTCCATATTGCACAATCCGGAATTACTTTTCCTTGATGAACCTACGATAGGCTTGGATATCGTGGCAAAACGCCAAATACGTGAGTTTATTCTGAAGCTTAACCGAGAGTACAAAACCACGGTAATTCTCACTTCCCATGATATGAAGGATATAGAAGAAATTTGTGAGAGAATTATTTTAATTGATAAGGGAGTCATTGTTGTTGATTGTCCTATGACTAATCTTAGAGATAGCTATAATAAAACAAGCGTTGTAACGGTAAACCTGCTGTCGCCAATAAATGAATTTGATATCCCCGGCGTAAAGGGTACACCTGAACTAAACGGATTAAAATGGAGCTTTATTGTCGATAAAACAGTATCTTCAGCAGGTCATTTGTTGTTTGAAATATCAAAGATTGCTGAAATAGCGGATATAGAAATTAAGGAAAAAGCAATAGAGGATATAATTCATGATATCTACCTGAATAATGACTCAAAGATTCTGATTGATCAATAAAAAAAGACATCGGCTCAATTTGTGGTACTTCGAAAGTACATATACATTGTTTTCTTAAACAATAATCATTTTGAAAGGAGGGGATCTAAATGGTAGGTAGATTATCAGTTTAATTTTAAATAAAGGCATAAAAATATTAGGCGGATGTTTTTCCACATCCGCCTAATATTTTTATGTTACGGATAACCAATATGGAAATGAACCTTTAATTTGACGTTGAGAATGTAAAATATTACAATTTAGATATAACATGTTTTCATTTCAAAAAAAGTGAGGAAATGGTAAAATGACAAAAGAGGAAAAGATCAGTCTATTACAAAAATTTGAGCTTTTATCACATGAATTTGATTATGTACTTGAACTATCTGATGAGCTTATACTATTTAGGCCATCTGAAGATGCCTGGTCTATAAAGGAGCAGATAATTCATTGTATGGAGGTTGATATTGCCAATTTCCATCGTTATAGGAAGGCAATTGCACAACCGGATACTCCTGTCCTTTCATTTGATCAAATATGGACAAGAAATTTAGACTACCAGTATTCAGATCTTAAAATGTCTATGGAACTAATGAAATTAGTGCGCAGCTACATGGTAAACCATCTAAAAACAATTATTGATTCTGATTGGACCAAGTATGCATATATACATGATAAAAGAGGCAGAGTGAATTTGGAAGAGGCACTTGGCCAATATACAGAGCATGTAGACTTTCATAAACAACTAATTGACAGAAATATTGAACTGTTTAAATCGGCTTTTCCAAAAAAATAATTAAATAATGTCATGTAACAATATCAAAGAAGCCTGAATGTAACTTTTTAGAAAATTACATTTAAGCTTCTTTTTTTACCGAATTATTGACAATTATAACGGAAGCCGATATAATTGTAACAGATATAACGGTAGTCGATATAACAGTTGCCGATAGAACTGCAAAAGCAAGGAGTGATTTAAATGCCCGAAAGTCAAGAACGAGGTGCGTTAACTGAAGCCGTCTTCTATATTCTCCTCTCACTGTATAAACCGCTGCATGGGTATGGGATAATGCAAAATGTAAAGGATTTAAGCAAGCAAAGAGTTAATCTTGGAGCAGGTACTTTGTATGGAGCAATTAATACATTGTTAGACAAAAATTGGATTAAATCTATTAGTGTAGAAAAGGACTCAAGGAAAAAGGAATATGAAATAACTGACTTGGGTAAAGAGATTATCAGTGGTGAGATAGTTAGACTGGAAGAGTTGGTTGAAAACGGTAAGAAAATTACAGGGGGTGGATTTTAATGAAACATGTTGTATGGAAAGCATATTGGGATTTTGAAAAAGAGGAAAAATGGCTTAATGAAATGTCATCTAAGGGGATGGCATTAACGGATTATTCATGGTGCAGATATGTTTTTACGGAAGCACCAAACAATGATTATATTTACAGGCTCGAACTTCTGGAACATGTCCCCTCACACGCTGAAAGTATAGCATATATAAGGTTTTTAGAGGAAAGTGGTATTGAATGTGTTGCTACATATTATCGCTGGATTTTTCTTAGAAAGAAATCTTCAGAAGGTCCCTTTGACATATATTCCGATATAGAGTCAAAGATTAATCATTACAGAAGAATAAGTACTTTTATGGGCACTGTAGGATTACTAAACCTGTTTGCATTTTTAGTTAATATTATTAACGGAATATTCTCAAGTTTAAGATATAACAGTAGCTATATGGCTTTTATTTCTCCTCTGGTTTGCATTAACGGAATATTCGGTGTATTTCTTACTTGGTTAGTAATAGGGTATCTAAGAAAGATTAGCAAGTTGAAAAAAGAAAAGCAACTACATGAGTAACAATGTTTTAGAGCAATTACATGGGGTATATAAGGAATATAAAATTGCAGGAGGACGATAAATGTTATATTTAGAAACTTTAAAAAGGCAGCATGAAGAGATTGCTGAGATTCTGTCAGATATTAAATCCTATATAAACCATAAAAACATTGCCAATGAGGCTCTTGAGATTTCATCAAAGATAAGTAACCTTGCCGGTAAACTTAAAGTTCACCTTGGTACAGAAGACCAGTACATGTATCCGCAGCTCCTTAAAAGCAGCAATTCTGAAGTGCGAACAACAGCACAGGCTTATATAGATGAAATGGGAACCATAAGTGCCCAATTTATGGCATATAAAGATCGTTTTAATACCAGAACTAAAATAACAAATGAAATAGACTTGTTTGTAAGTGAATCACAAAGAATTTTTGCCCTTCTTGAACAAAGAATAGCAAAAGAAGATTCTAATTTATACCAGCAGATTTAGCACGCTTTCTCATTTCTCTGACCTGGCAAATAATTTATGTAACCTAAACAGCCAAGTAAACATAAGATGTAGTAGCTGATTATTGGTGGTAGGTTTACGGAAGTGACGTTAATGAATTATAAACAAATCGAAAATCTAAAGCTTGCACTCTTGAATCTTGCCAGGCAAGGGTGCAGGTTGAATATACCTTCCCATGGTATTAACGGAAAAATTATCGGAGTTGGTTTTAAGCCATATTGGACCAGTCCTGTGGATTCCAAGATTGAAAAACTGGAAATCAACTATATGGATGATTCCGGCAACATAATACCATTTAATTTCCAAAATATAACAAACTATGATGTGATATCAAATGATGGTACCGGGTATGAAAACATGCAAAACGCATGTATGGATATCCATGTTTTTTCACAATCAAAAGGCAGGGACGAAGAACCTTTCGAAAAAGTCCGGGTAGAAATATCCAAGGATACATAAGACTAAAAGTTATCTCAAAAGTAACACAGACTAAAAAGTAGACATAAAGTATAGTATGAAATAAATGAAAGGAGATAGCGTACTATGTCAGATGGTTGTGGATGTGGCGGAGGTATATCCCCTGTAGCAAATTGGGGTGCCTTGCTTGCCAACTATGTAGGAGAAACAGTAACAATTTTTACAAGTAGCGGTGGTCAGTCAGGCTCAGGTTTTACAGGGGTAATTTTGACAGTAAACCCTGTTTTCGTAAGATTAATATCCAGAATTGGTCCACCTCCTGGATGCGCTCTGGGCAATTCATGTAGTGGATTTTCACAGGGCGGTTATGGTGGAGGATACGGAGCAGGCTATGGCTCAGGATGTGGTTCAGGTTATGGAATGGGCGGCCCGGCAGGACAGGTTGGAGCTGTTACTGCAGGCGGCTGGAGCAATCTACCTGTTTATACGGTTGGTTCTGTAGTGGATATACCTATTGCAGCAATTGTTTCTTTTGTACACAGTGCAGTTTAATAAAAAGCAATTTTGGCTTAGGAGGTGAGTACTACGGATACAAGATATTTACCGTTTTACGGAGGACTTTATGGAGGGTCCATGCAGCCCTATCTTTATTCACTTTACAACGGTTATAACTACGGATCACCCTTTGCTATGTATGGGAATATGGGTTACGGTGGATATAGCAATTTTGGTAACTACGGGCCTTATGGATATGGAAATCAGTTTTTTGGAAATAACTTTGGTTCCCCTTTCGGATTTTCCGGAAATTTCGGCTATGGCAGAGATTATGACTACGGCTATAACTATGGCAATAACTACGGAGGATATAACGATTATGGTTACAATAACTATGGTTATTGAACCTGATATAGTAAAAAAACAGCAGCCTGACGGTTCCCGTCAGGTTGCTGTTTTTAATTTCAAGTAGTCACATTTATTCCTAAGTTCACATAAGATGAATTAGATTTAAGTATTTAAGGAGGAAGTGGAATGTCAGAAGAATTTGAATTTGAACGTGGAGTGACAAAGGCAGCAGCGTGTTCACCCGTCGTGAACTGGGAAGCTTTGCTCGCAAAATATATAGGTCAGACTGTAACCATTTTTACAAGCAGCGGCGGCGAGTCCGGATCAGGTTTCACAGGTGTGTTGATGACTGTTAATTCCGTATTTGTAAGACTTCTCACCAGAATAGGCCCTCCTCCGGGATGTTCGCTTGGGAATTCTTGCTCGAACTTTTCAGTAGGAGAAGGATACGGTGGAGGCTACGGCGGAGGTTGCGGTTCAGGGAATTGGGGAGGTTCAGGCTATGGCGGATATGGTGCCGGAATGTCAGGCCCGATAGTTCCGGGAAGTGTAAACGGTGCGGTATCTGCAGGCGGCTGGGATTCAATTCCGGTATATACTGTGGGTTCAGTAACAGATATACCTGTACCATCAATAGTTTCCTTTGTCCATAATGCAGTTTAAGATATGGGATTTGGATGAATAACTGCAATACTTTTTGAGACTGGCGTTTTTCACCAGTCTCTGTATTTTTAGAGCATTTTGAGTATTAAATTATATAAAAGTAACATTATGTATAGTGTCAACATAATATGAACTAGAGTGGTTACTCGATAAATGTATTTTGAAAGGAGTTATTCAAATGGGAGAAGGATGTGGATTTGCTGGAGCATCGCCAGTAGGTAATTGGGACGCACTGCTTGCAAGTTATATAGGTCAGACTGTAACAATTTTCACAAGCAGCGGTGGTCAATCCGGCTCTGGTTTTACCGGAGTTTTATTAGCTGTAAACCCTGTATTTGTTAGATTGATAACTAGAATTGGTCCACCACCGGGATGTTCATTAGGTAATGCATGTACAGGATTTAATCCGGGATACGGATATGGCGGTGGAGCCGGTATGGGCGGCGGATGTGGTTCAACCGGAGGATATTCAGCCGGAGCATATGGCCCTGGTCCTGTTTTACCTGGAAGTATAAACGGAGCTGCAACTGCAGGCGGTTGGGACTCTCTACCTGTTTATACAGTAGGTTCAGTAACTGATATACCGGTAGCATCGATAGTTTCCTTTGTTCATAATGCAGTGTAAATAATTTAAGCTAAAAAGGCCGGAAGTAGAAATCCGGCTTTTTAGCGGCATAAAAAAAATAAATAAATTATTTTAAAGATGCCTCAAGGGTATCGTTAACTTGTCTATAAACTTTTTGAAGCATATCATTGAAGGACTTCTCTGCATTAACAAACCTGTTAACCTCAGGTATACTATTTAGATTTTCAAAGATTTTGTTCAACTCTGTCGCTCTTTTTTGGGCTTCACTAGAGGAAAGCTTACCTTTGTATAAGGCATCTTCTTTCTTCTTGAAATCTTCAATTTTAGAACGTAATTCCTTGTTTTTATCAATAACGGATTTAGCCTGTTTAAGCTCTGTATATTCTTTTGTACCCATTACTGCATTTGTAAGCTCTTTTGCCTTATCACCTATATTCATTGCAAACACTCCTTTTTTAAACGGCTTTTGATTGCATAGTGTATTGTATGATGACAGGTATGTATTTGTTCTTTACTCTGTAACTAATTTTTAACATATGGACTAAGGCTGATGTGATAGAATCAGTATATAATTAAAAGAGGTAGGAGCTGTAAAAATGAAAATATATAAAACACTTATCTGCGTGATACTTATACTGGCTATGGCTTTTGGCTTTGTCTCTCAAGTAGCACCCGTGGCACAGGCAGCAGCAGTAAAAAAGCTGGAACTACATGCTTTTTATCCTGCTAGAGTAACTTTTTCGGATAATTTAGAAAAATACATAGATTCTCTTGACTCTGTAAGCTTTTTGTGGGGTAGACTTGACGGTGACCTGACAGAAGGTATAAATACTACCTTTGGAGAAAATGGAAATACTGATTTTTATTATCCATCTGATTATATTGAGGTTCTTAAATACGCAAAAAGCAAGAACAAGTCAATTCAAATGGGAATTTTCTCTGATAGTGCAAATGCTGAAAAAATCCTTCCTTACAAGGAGCAGAGGGATAAAGCCATTCAATCAATAGTAGACTTAATGAAAAGTGATATATCACAGGGTAGTAATATTTATTTTGACGGAATTGTTATTGACATAGAAGGACTCAACGGGCAGAAAATGAGCAGCTTTTTTAACCAGTTTCTGAAAGAACTTAAACCAAGGCTCGCAGAAATAAATAAAAAATTGTATGTTGCAGTTAATCCTTTGCTTTATTACTCGGGATACGATTATACTACAATTTCTCAGGTAGCTGACAGAATGATAATAATGGCCCATGATTATGAGCCTTTGACAAAGCTCACAAAAGAACAGGTGATGCAGTATACCGGCTATGATAGTCTGTATCCTATAGACAGTCTTGCTCCTATAAAACAGATTCAGCGTGTAATGGAGGATGTTAAAAAATACGTCAGTAAGAATAATCTGAATAAAGTAATGCTTCAGATAAGCTTTGACGCTGCACAATGGAGATTTCAGGTTCCAAAGGGCTCTACCTGGGGAAAAGTGGGGAAAAAGGCTTTGAGCTTGGAAGTTCTTCCACCACCCACGTATAAGATGTTATATGACAGGGTTATTAATAAGGACGGTAATGGTAAGTCCATTACATATGGCTACAATAATGAACTTGAAAGTCCTGTTATGCAATATTTCAATACAAGCAATAACACACAAAACATTTGTCTTTATGAAAACAGCAGAAGCGTAAAGGCAAAGATAGATATTTCAAAACAGTACGGTATAGGGGGAATATCCCTGTGGAGCCTCTCAAATGTTCCTGACTATACGGATAAAACTGCAAAGATTTATGGTCTTGATGTTTGGGATACAATAATTAAGTCTCTTACCATAACAGTACCGGTGTCACAGATAAAAGTAACCTTTACAGATAAAGTTGTTGAAAAAGCTGTAAGGTCAAAAATATCCAAACCTTCCGGGACTTTATACAAGTCGGATTTGGCCAAAGTGTACAGATTGAAAATTCCGGCAGGATACAAGACCTTGAATGATTTGAAGCTGCTCACGAATCTGGAGTATCTGGATTTAAGCAATACAAAACTTACAAGCGTTTCGACCCTGGCTTCCTTAAAAAACCTTAGAGTGCTTTATTTGTATAAAAACAGTATAAAAGATATTTCACCCCTTAAAGGATTAATAAAACTGGAATTACTTTCAATAAATGGAAATAAGGTTTCTAATATAAGCGCGTTAGCAGGCTTGGCTAATCTTACAGAGCTTTATATCAGGGAAAATATCATAACTGATTATTCACCTATAGCAAAGTTAAAAAATTTAAATATACTGTATCTTAAGGGCAATAAATTGACAAACTATACTAAGCTTCAAACAATAAAAAAAGGCCTGATTGAATGTGATTTTTAGCTTGAAATAGTTACTTTGTTTTGTCATAATGATATAATATTGAAGCTGACTTATTTGTGGTTTTGAAAGGAGAATTATGAAAAAGTATTTATACGGAAGCTGGGCAGTTATAAAATCTTATTTAATCTCCATGCTTATTTTCTACATATTTTTTCTGGGGTTTTATAAAAGACTGAGCTTGTTTTCGGTTTTTGTATTCGTAATAATGATTGCGTTTATTTATGCGGAACTTCATCACTTAACAGGTGTGGACAAGCGTAGACATGGTTCTGTAAAGTATTATGACGGATTGATATACGGAATTCTTGCTGTAATCCCATTTGCAATTATTCAGGTAATAATATCATTTCTTGATTTATCAATTAAGGGAGTTAACTTCCCGATGCTAAAGGCTAATCTTATTAAAGGACTAGCTGCACCAATGCTATTTATTGAAAAATCCATGCATTATTCAGTAGTAGGTTATAGTGTGGCGTGGTTCACAGTTATATTGATTTCATTTTTAGGGTATTTTGCAGGCTACAAGAAGTTTGACGTAACTGAATATACAAGAAAACTCTTTGGCTTACAGCCAAGAAAGCCTAAACCAAAAAGGAATAGAAGGTTTTTTTAAATGGATAAAAATTTGATTATTTCAAATAGCTACAATAAAGCAATAGAAGAGGGTTTTAATCAATACCTTGAAGAAAAAGCCGTTGCTGAAAACAGCGAAATAAAAATAGATGAAGAAGCTTTGATTGCAGATATAGAAAGAAAATGGCTTGTAACGGGTTTACAGGAGATGGATGGAATGACTCCGGTCGAATTTATAAATTCACTATCTTCTTTGGATGAATTGTTTGAATTTTTCTTGAGCATTGCAAGTGCTTCAGATGTTGGAGTTCCTGATATTCTGATTGAAAAGTTTAAATATTATGGTGGGAAATTTGCTTCTGACAAGTTATTTGACTATGTAGATAATTCACTTTCATCAAAGGATAAGAACCGGGATGATATTTACCCTGCTGTTTCTCAATCCGTGTATGCAATCGGCTGCCTCCAAGAGGAAGAGTATAAGCAAAAACTCATTAATTTGTTAATTGAAAACGCACAGGAAGAAATGATTTCTGAAGCAATTTGTGCTGCAATAATTGCATATGGTGTAAGCATTCTGGATGATGTGATGAATGCCTTTGGCACTACACAGGATCAGACGACAAAGGAACACTTTCTGGTATGTGTTGCTGAAATATGCAATGAAAATATGCACAAATCCGACGAGGTTTTCTATTTCATGAAAAATGCCTTCCGTACAGTTTCAAACCTTAATCTGATAGTAGAGATACTTGGTGATTACGGGGACGGTAGGGCAATTCCGTTGTTAAGAGGTTATGTTCTTAACAACATCGATAAAATTGATTCTGCAACCTTTAATCAGATGAGAGCGATAATTAAAAAGCTGGGCGGAGAAATAGAAGATTTGGTTTACACTAAATAAAAAATCTAAATATAAAATTTGTTTTAGAGATAACAGGAGTGACTGCTCCTGTTTTTTTGCTGTTAGGACAATTTGTTTTCCTTTTATGCATAAGTAGGACTAAGTTGAATATCCATAATAATTAGATTCTCAAAAATGATTGAAGGAAGGATACCCATGATTGTATTAATAAGCAAAAAGAATATATTATTTGTTGTTTTACTATTACTGATGTCCATAACAGTTTTAAGCATTGGATTGACAGTTAATTACTCAAAACCCGTAACATCAGATGGAAATCAGGCTCCCGGAGAAGGTGCAGCACCTACCGCAAGAACAGTTATACTGGACGCAGGCCACGGAGGAGAGGACCCGGGGGCAGTAAGCGATTATTCCGGACTAAAAGAAAAGGATGTAAACCTTAATATAGTTATGCTTTTAAAGAGCATGATGGAAAAGGACAATTACAAGGTTATCCTGACAAGGGATTCAGACCGTCTTGTTTATACTACTGAGAGTAATAACATTATCCAGAAAAGAAGAGAGGATTTAACAAGAAGAAAAGGAATAATGGATGATTCCGGTGCCGATATGGCAGTTAGCGTTCACCTTAATAAATTTCCTCAGGCACAGTACCACGGGGCTCAGGTTTTCTTTCCTCCAAAATCCGATACAAGCAAAAAGTTGGCAGACGAAATTCAAAATGCAATCAGGCTTAATGTAGATAATGCCAATGACAGAGTCGCTCTTGTTAAAAAAGATCCTATAATAATTCTCAAAAACCTAAAAACAACTACGGTTGTTGTAGAATGTGGATTCCTTTCAAATGCAGACGAGGAAAAAAAGCTGGCTTCTGAGGATTATCAGAATAAGCTGGCAGCTGCAATAAAGCAGGGAATTGACAGCTATTACAAGAAAGGTGCTAACGATACCCAGAAAAACCAGGGCAGCGCCGGAAGCTCTGACTAAAATATATTAGAAAAGTGGGGTTGTTGCGACAACCCCATTTTTTTACTTAGAATTTTGCGTTATGAACAGGGATATTTTGTATCCTAGCCGTTCATCTTATAACTGCACCAGTCTTCATATTTATAATAAGATTTACAACCCCGTAAAGCTGTTAAGTTCTTCAATCAGCTTATCCAGCTTCAAATAGTTATCCTCAATTATATCCATTCTGTTATTTTGCTCATTAACGCTTGCAGTTACTTCTTCCGCTGTAGCTGCATTCTTTTCAGTGTTATTACTGATAAGCATTACCTCGTCATCGGTAAGTTCAAAGGATATATACAAATCGTAAGAAGTATCCTTAATATGATTGTTTTTCATTTCTATGGTGTGTATTTCACCCTTTATTTGGTTAAATATGTCCTTGGTTTTTTCAGTTACAGACTTACTGTTATTTATGTATTTCTTTTCTTTTATAATCTCCTTGGTTACATCCAGTGCGTTTTTTTCCATCTCCTTTAGTATAGACTCTATCTGGTGAGTAAGATTATTTGACTCTTCAGCCAGTTTTCTTACTTCTTCAGCTACAACAGAGAACCCCTTGCCGGCTTCGCCTGCTCTTGCGGCTTCTATGGAGGCATTCAGAGACAAGAGGTTGGTTTGAGTAGAGATGTTGTTAACTGAGATTAAAATATTATGTATCATTTTATTTTTGCCAATCAAGTCAGTTGCTAACTTTTCAACTAAATTGATAGTATTGAAGGCATCTATCATCTCTTCGGATAAATTATCTACACAATCGCTTCCGTTTCCAATATTTGATACTGCACATTCCACTGCTGAATTCATGGCATTTGAAGCTTCTATTGATAGTTCCATTTTCGATTTACCGGTCTGGAACAAATCCTTTATTTTATGGATACTTTCTACTTCCTTTTCAGCTTCTTCGGCTACAATATTAAAGGCCTTCCCGATTTCTTCGGCTATTTCTTTTGTAGAATTAATGCTCACTTTTATGTCTGAACTTATTTTTGAAAGACTTTGGCTTGTTACTTTAATCTCTTTATAAAGATTTTCGACCTTTTCTTTCGATGATATTGCATTTACAGCAGTGTTTTCTAACTTAATATACAACTTCTTTGTTAAATAGCTCAGAAAAAATAATACAAATGCAGATACAAATATGTACATATTGAAAAAGACCAGATCGACAATTGTATTATTGTGAAAAATTTCTTCTTTAAAATTGAAAAATGAGTAGGTAGTGAGGAAACAACCTATAAATGAACAAACGAGGACAGGTCTGATATCGCTGTAAATGCTGACAATAACTATAGCTAAGAAAACGGTGAGATATGTTGTGAGACTGGGATTGCTGGTTATCATAATAAAACTGATAGTCCCCATAGTGCAGGTAAAGTAATACATGGTGGCTTTTGGGAATAATTTTTTTAATACAAGAAAACCACCTACAGCACACAAGAGGTATCCAATTAACCCCAGAAGCAAGATACCCTTTAAAGGCATTTTAAAAATAGAATCAACTGCAACTCGTAAAGATATTGAAGCAAGTAAGCAAAGCAGCACAATTTTATTTTTTTGATAAAGCTGTTCTTCGACCAAATGATTGAACATATTCATTAGCACTTACCCCCTAGAATAAAAAAAATAAAATGATTATGAAGTTGTACAAGAAGAGTGGAATTTTAAGAAAATGTAAACCCAATATTTTAAGAAAAAATATAAAATTTACAATTCATATTATATCCTTTCAAGTTTAGTAATACAACACAAACATTACAAAAATATACAAATTTTTTTGAAAAAATATATCACATAATAAAGATTAATAGTATTATGTGACGAAATTTATAAGAAATTAATATTGATTTATGACAAATTGTTTATTACTATATCATTAGCATAATTATTACATCCTAGTTAAATTGTAACTCGATATACTATTTAAGGAGGTATTTGCTAATGTTCAACAATCTTAAAATAATTGGAGTGGGGACTTACCACCCGGAAGAAGAGATTGATAATGGATACTTTGTAGATCATTTTAAGAAAATGGATCAGGACCCAAGTGCGTTAATGAACCATTTAGGAAGGGAAAAGAGATTTAAAGCGAAAAAATTCGGAAATGAGAATTCTTTAACAATGGCTTTTGAGGCATCCCAAAAAGCCATATCGGATGCGGGTATTTGTGTTGAGGACCTGGATATGATTGTGTATGCATCTGATTTCCCGGAATATGTGTCTCCCACCAATGCATTAATGATTAGTAGTATGCTAAAATCAAAAGCTAATATTGTTTTTGATATGAATTCCAATTGTATAAGCATGATTTCAGCTCTGGACATCATAAATTCATATATTCAAAACAAAAGTATTAAAAATGTTCTATTGGTTTCAAGTTGTATGATAACCCCTTTTGCAAAAGAAGACGATATAGTTGTCTACCCATCTACGGCAGATGCTTCTGCGGCGGTAATTCTTCAAAAAATTCAGAATGAAAACAGGAGCGGCGTTATTGACTCAAAGTTCTTTACGGATTCTAGCTACAATTGGACTATAAAGCTGCCTGCATGCGGATTTTCTCGGATAACTGATACTTCCGTTGAAGCAAGAATGAGAATGATGGAATGGAATCAATTTGATTTCAGCTTTTTATCTGAAAATTGGACAAATTTGATAAACGGCCTCCTAGAAAACAATAACCTAAACCCTGAAGATGTATCACTGTACTTGTTTTCACAATTTTCAAAAGCAGATATATTGTCCACTATTACAAAACTGCATGTAATGGAGGACAAGGTGATTTTCGTTGGAAATAAATACGGATATACCGGGCCTACGAGTCCCATTTTGGCCCTTAATGAGGCTAAGGAAAACAACAAAATAGTTGAAGGTTCATATGCAGTAATGTGTTCTGTTGGTTCAGGGTATACCATGGGGGCACTTCTATATAAGTTTTAAATTACATAATAAAATGCCGGATTTACTTAATACATAAATCCGGCATTAGTTTACTTCGCTGATTTTTTAACCGTTAAAATTATTAAGTTCATCTATAAGAGCATTGAGCTTTATATAGTTTTCCTGAATAATATTCATACGGCTATTCTGTTCACTAATACATGCTGTAACTTCTTCTGCTGTAGCAGCATTTTTCTCGGTATTATCACTTATTGCATTAACCTCATCATCAGTTGACTCAAAGGACTGGTACAAATTTAACGAAGTCACTTTAATGTGATTGGTTTTTTCCTCTATGCAGTGGATTTCATCTTTAATTTTATTAAAGATATCTTTTGTTGCCTCAGTAATGGAGTTACTGTTATCGATGTAATTCTTTTCCTTAACAATCTCTTTTGAAACATTAAGGGCATTTTCTTCCATTTCCTTCAAGATGCTTTCTATTCTATGGGTCAGAATATTTGATTCTTCAGCAAGTTTCCTGACATCCTGAGCCACAATCGAAAAACCTTTTCCGGCATCACCGGCTCTGGCTGCCTCTATAGAGGCATTTAGCGAAAGCAGATTTGTTTGCTTTGAAATATTATTAACTGAGGTTAGTATATTATTTATAATTTTATTTTTTCCGATTAAGTCTGTAGCAAGCTTTTCTACCAAGGTCATTGTATTTAAAGCTTCTTTCATTTCTTTTGATAAATTATCTACATAATCACTACCGCTTTCAATGTTGGAAACAGCGCTTTTCACTGCGGAATCCATATCATTGGAAGCTTCCATGGATACAACCATTTTATTCTTACCGTTTTCAAATAATTCTTTTATTTTATGGATACTTGTTACTTCCATTTGGGCTTCCTCTGCTACAACGGTGATAGCCTGACCAATGCCATCAGATATTTCTTGTGTGGAAATTATACTGTCCTTTATGTCTCCACTTATAAGGGCCAGACTTTGGCTAGCCGCTTTTATCTCGTTATACAGACCTTCGGCCTTCTCTTTTGAAGTAATAGCGTTTACGGCAGTATTCTCCAGCTGAATATATAATTTCTTTGTAAGGTAACTCAGGAAAAATAGAACAAAAGCAGATACAAATATGTATAGATTAAAAAAGATCATATCAATAAATGTGTTTTTTGCGAATATTTCCGGCTTATAGTTATAGAAAGAATAAGTAGTAAGAAAACAACCGATTACGGAACAAACGAGTACGGGTCTGATATCGCTATAAATGCTGACAATGACGATGGCTAGAAAAACTGTAAGGTATGTAGTAAGACTTGGATTATTGCTGATCATGATAAAACTGATGGTTCCCATAGTAATTGTAAAGTAATACATAATTGCTTTCGGAAATAACTTCTTGAATGAGAACACAGCACCGATAGCACATAAGGCATATCCTACAATAGCTAAAATCAAGATATCATCTAAAGGCATTTTAAATATGGAATCCACTGCCACCCTTAATGAAATTGAAGCAAGCAAGCACAGCAACACAATCTTATTTTTCTGATGCAGCTGTTCTTCTACCAAACGACTAAGCATGTTCATTAATCTACCCCCAAACCAATTTACAAAGTTGAAAAACAAAAAGCAGAAAGATTTAGTGCGGTAAGGCTAAAAAAAAATTTATAGTTAATATTATATCCTTTAAGTTAACATTGTTCAACATAATTGTTACATTTTCTGTAAAATTTGTTAAAACGTATTGATTTTTGGAAAAATGTCTATTATTATATAATTAAGTAAATAAATGGCGCAAAATACAAAATAATATAAAAAAATATAAAAAATGGGAGGAATTCTGATGTTTTTCAATCTAAAAATCATGGGTGTGGGTACATATCACCCAAAACACGAAATCGACAATAAATATTTTGTCGAACACTTTAAAAAAATGAATAAGGACCCAAGACCCTTATTAAAACATCTAGGTAGGGAAAGGAGGTTTAAGGCTAAAAAATTTGGAAGTGAGAATTCAGTAACGATGGCGTTAGAAGCGTCTAAAAAGGCTATTGCTGATGCAAATATTGATATCAATGATATAGATATGATAGTATTTGCATCTGATTTCCCGGAATATGTATCACCATCAAATGCACTTATGATAAGTAGTAAACTAAACTCACGGGCAAATATTGTATTTGATATGAATTCAAACTGCATAAGTATGATTTCAGCATTAGATATAATAGATTCATATATTAAGAATAAAGATATAAATAACGTTTTATTGGTTTCCAGCTGTATGATAACCCCGTTTGCAAGGGAAGACGATATATTAGTATACCCTACAACAGCCGATGCGTCAGCTGCTGTTGTACTACAAAAAATAACGGAGAAGAATAGAAGCGGTGTAATTGATTCAGGGTTTTATACGGATTGTAGCTATAACTGGACTATAAAAAATCCGGCATGTGGTTTCTCAAGAATTACTGATAATTCTGTCGATACAAGAATGAAAATGATGGAATGGAATCAGTTTGATTTTAGTTTCTTATCCGACAACTGGTGTAAATTGATTTATAATCTTTTAGATAAGAATAGTCTCACACCTGAGGACGTGTCACTTTATTTATTCTCTCAGTTTTCCAAGGCAGATATTCTGGCAACTATAGAAAAACTCAATGTAATGGAAGAGAGAATAATCTATGTAGGAAATAAATATGGCTACACAGGCCCAACAAGCCCAATACTTGCGCTTAACGAAGCAAAAAAGACCAACAAAATAGTTGAAGGCTCATATGCCATACTCTGTTCGGTGGGTTCCGGATATACAATGGGTGCGCTTCTTTATAAATTCTAAATATTTACCCCGATATATGCCGGGATTGTGTTGTTAATAACATACCCGGCTTTTTTGCTGCCAATAAACAAACTAAAAAGACTATGCTTATGGGGGTATAGTTTGTTATAATAAATAAAAACTCAGAAGTACAAAATATTTGCAAATGGAGAACTACGGTGATAGTACTAAACTGTAATAATGTCGATTTTTCATATGGTACAGAAACCATTTTAAATAATGTTTCCTTTAGTTTACAGGAAAATGACAAGGTAGGGCTGGTTGGTGTAAACGGTGCCGGAAAGTCTACTTTGTTTAAACTTATAATAGGTGAACTGCAGCAGGAAAACGGAGAAATATTTATTTCAAAAGATCTTAATGTAAGCTATTTAAAGCAGAACTCTGCATTAAACTCAGAAAATACATTATGGGATGAACTTCGTGATGTTTTCAGGGAGTTGGTTGAAATGGAAAAGTCAATCAACAGAGTTGAAAAAGAAATAAGTTCTACTACCTATCCAGAAAAGCTGGAATCGCTTATGAAGGAATACAGTCGTCTGACTGAACGTTTTTCATATCTGGGAGGCTTTGAGTACAACAGCCGTATAAGGGGCGTGCTTCGAGGCCTTGGTTTTGAAGAGCATGAGTTTGACTGTAAGATAAGCATTTTAAGCGGAGGCCAAAAAACAAGGCTTGCTCTGGCAAAGGTGCTTTTGGAGGAACCGGACATACTTATGCTGGACGAACCAACAAACCATCTGGATATAGCGGCGGTAGAGTGGCTGGAGGATTATCTTAAAAGCTATAAAAAGTGTCTTTTTATAATATCTCATGACCGTTATTTTCTGGATTCTGTAACCAGCCGGACAATTGAGATAGAAAACTGCACAAGTACAGTTTATAATTGCAATTACTCAAATTACGTAAAACAAAAGGAAGTAAACCGTGAGATTCAAGAAAAGCACTATATACAGCAGCAAAAGGAAATAGCCCGTCAGGAAGCATATATAGAGCAGCAGAGAAGATGGAACAGGGAAAGAAATATAATTGCTGCCGAAAGCCGTCAGAAGGCATTGGATAGGATGGAGAAGATAGAAAAGCCAAGTGACTTGCCTTCCACTATCAGGATAAAGTTCAGACAGACAATTGCAAGCGGTAATGATGTTCTGGACGTAGAGGGTGTCTCAAAGTCATTTGACAATAAGGAACTTTTTAAAAATGTCAGCTTTAAAGTGAAAAAAGCTGAAAGGGTATTCCTCCTTGGACCTAACGGTTGCGGAAAGTCAACACTTTTAAAGATTTTGGCTGGAAGGCTTCAGGCATCCTCCGGCAGATATAGCTATGGGGCAAAGGTCAATCTTGGCTACTATGATCAGGAAATGTCTGATTTGGATGAAAACAATACTGTTCTAGATGAGGTGTGGAGCGTAGACCAGAAGCTTATCCAATCAGAAGTCAGAACGGCATTGGGTGCGTTTTTGTTCACAGGTGAAGATGTGTTCAAGAAGATATCTGTTCTAAGTGGCGGTGAGAAGAGCAGGGTTGCAATGCTCAAGTTGATTTTCTCGGATTCCAACTTTATAATCCTTGATGAGCCTACAAACCACCTGGATATAAATTCAAGGGAAATTCTTGAGGATGCCCTAAGTAGCTATGAGGGAACTCTTCTGGTTGTTTCCCATGACAGATATTTTATAGATAAACTGGCTACCAGAATAATTGATATAGGAACAACTCCTGCAATAGACTGTTTCGGAAACTATACTTATTTTACCGAACATTACAAAAAGAATGTTGCTTCTGTACGAAAAGAGCAGCCTGTAATTTCAGAGGCAAAACAGAGCCACATTGCTACAAAAGAAGAACGCAGCAGGATACGTAAGCTTGAGAAACAGCTTTCGGACACTGAAAAGGCTATAGAGAAAACTGAAACCCGTTTGAAAGAGTTAGAAGAAGAGATGGTCAGGTTTGCCACCGACCATGAGAAGCTTCTGGAACTGAATGAGGAACAGCAGCAGGCACAACATAAGCTTGAAGAGTTGTATGAAGTCTGGTCTGAGGTTACAGAGCAACTGGAAGCATAAAAAACTATTAAAAAACACGCAGCCAATTGCAACTGCGTGTTTTATGTTTTAAAATATCTTTTTATTCAGAAATTAATTCGATTGCATAGAGAGAGTTTTCACGGGCTTTATCTATCAGACTCTCTACGGAGCTTTCCAAAACAGCCTTAATTGGTTCACGATTCTGCAAAACATTATCAATTTTAGAGCGTAAACGCTCAAAAGTGATCTCTTTAACATTTCCGGCAGACGGTTGATTAATATACTCCAAAAAACCGTCAACCTTTGGTTGATAACTGATTCCCATAAAGGGGACTTTTAAATAAGCTGCAAAAATTAAAGCATGAAGCCTCATGGACACCATGATATCCATTTTATGTATTACGGAGAATGTTTCCAGAACAGTGTGATTATTGCTTATTATATAGTTTTTATTTTTCATTTTTGCAATTATGTTTTTAATTGTAAATATGTCAACATTGTATTCCATTGGGATGAATACAGGTTCCAAACCATATTTATTGAAAACATAATCTGCTGCCTCTGCAATAGCCTGTTCGTATTTTACATGCTGCAGTTCTTCCAAACCGGGACATCTTCGTACTGAAAAACCCGCATACTTTTTATCAGGGGACAAACCTGCAAAATTGCGGCTGTCATTAAGTTCATCAGGGTTAATATTGACTGCAAATGCAGCATCAGCTGTCAAAGCAATTTTAGGCACTGTAATACCCATTTTTTTAAGTTCATTTAATGAAAATCTTTCTCTTACGGTAATTACATCAGCCATATTCAATATTTTGCGGGAATGTTCTGTATTACCTGATTTATTTATTGGGCCAATACCATTTGCGTAAAACATTATTTTTAGCTTTAGCTTTTTTGCAAGCCATGCTGTTCCGAGATAAAACATCAGAGAGCGTGAGCTTGTACTATCCTGAATTATATTGCCTCCGCCGTATACAAAAAGTTTGGCCTTTTTCATTGAGGAATAGACCTTGAACATATTCTTCCTGTTTATTGCACTTACCCCATAATTACGGGCGGTTTCTACAGGATTTCTGGAGAGGGCAAGGATAGATATACCGGGTTTTTGTTCTTTGAGATTGTCAACAATTGACCTGAGCATTGCATCATCCCCAATATTACCAAAACCATAGTAGCCTGACACGATTACATCATATTTTTTACCCTTGGACTTATTTAAAACATCAGTTTGTATCTCTGTATAGATTTCAAGCTGAGTTTTACACAT
The DNA here is from genome assembly GCA_023412275.1 of Bacillota bacterium. Lineage (GTDB taxonomy): Bacteria > Bacillota > Clostridia > Acetivibrionales > DSM-1351 > Ruminiclostridium. The sequence goes on along the minus strand of JAEYNY010000065.1, from coordinate 4,776 downwards.
AGCATTCAGAGAGAAGTTCTTATACGCCTTTTCATAAATCCTTTTTCCGAATTCAATGCGTTTTTCATGGTCTAATGACAGCTCCAGAAGGTAATCGGCAAGAGTATTATAATCAAGGGGTTCAAAAAGGTAACCGTTTACCGAAGAATCTATAAGATCTGGAATTCCTCCAACCCTGCTGCTGACAGTAGCCTTGGAAAAGCGGGCACCCTCTAAAATGGAATATGGAAAACCCTCGCTTATAGAGGTTAATACACTTATGTCAATGATACTCATTAATTCGTAGGGGTCATTGAGCCATCCCAGAAAAAACACATTGTTTTCCAGACCCAGTTGATGGCATCGCGTGGTAAGAGACTTATAATCTTCTCCGTCTCCGCCAATAAGAAATTTTACATTAGGATTTTTCTCAACAACCAGCTTTGCTGCTTCTAAAAGAGTGCCTATACCCTTAACAGGTGTTAATCTTGCTGCAATTCCTACAAGTATATCGTTTTTATTTAATTGAATCCCGTATTTTAAAGCAAATTCTTCCCTTGAATAGTCATTGAGCTTTTTATCAAAATCTATTCCGTTAAGAATTGTATATATTGAATTTGTGTCAAAGCCTCTGTCTATAAGCATTTTCCTGAAAGCAGAGGTAACGACAATATAATAATCCAGATTGTGGAGTACCCGTGAATTGAATATCCCAATAGAAAGCCTTTTAGGCAGACTTTGGAGATAATCAAGTTTGTAGTCGCTGTGCATTGTTGTTATTACGGGTATATGGCAGGCTTTTTTAATAGCGTAGGCAAAAATATTTGCCTTGGCACCATGTGAATGGATAATATCAAAGTTATTCTTTTTTACAAACTGTATTGCGTTGCGTATATCTGTAATTATATTAGAGGACTTTATAACTTTTACGTTTATTCCCATTGCACGGGCTTCATCTGCAAAGGCTCCAGGTCTTAGACTAAGAAGAGTAACATCTATATGGGAAGTAAGTTCCTTTACAAGTGACAGGACGTGTACTTTAGCGCCTCCAACATCCCCTCCGCCAATTAAGTGCAAAACCTTCATTAAAATTTCTCCTTTATAAATCTTTTGTAAATGACACAAGTACTATTTTATCACAATTAACAGTATGACACTAACCTATTTTCTATAATCAACAAGTATATAAATTAGTATAAAGCCTGAATAATATGGTAAAATAACTAAGGGAAAAGTAGCAACAGAGGGTAGAGCCTTGATATTGACAATAAAATAACAAAGATGATATAATACGAACACTAATAATTATGAGGTGAAGATTTTAATGGCTTCAAAGAAAATTTCCATGGCTGTAATAAAAAGACTTCCCCGTTATCATAGATACTTGAATTACTTACTTGAACTTGGTATTAAGAGAGTGTCTTCTAAAGAGCTAAGTAGCCGTATGGGAATAACTGCTTCCCAGATAAGACAAGACTTAAATTGCTTTGGCGGTTTCGGACAGCAGGGATATGGATACAATGTAGAGTCTTTATATAATGAGATAGGTAATATACTGGGTATTAACAAGACCTTTTATTGTATAATAATTGGTGCCGGAAATATGGGACAGGCATTATCGAATTATGAAAACTTTATAAAAAGAGGATTTAAAGTAATCGGAATTTTCGATGTTAATCCTGAAGTAATAGGGAAAAAACTCAAAAATCTTGAGGTTATGAATCTTGATTTACTTGAGGAGTTTATACTACATAACCCCGTCGATATCGCAATGCTTTGTGTTCCGTACAGAGAGACAGCCACCGTTGCTGACAGAGTTGCCCGGTTGGGAGTAAAGGGATTGTGGAACTTCTCACCTATGGATTTAAAAATTCCATATGATGTAATAGTGGAAAACGTGCACTTGAGTGACAGCCTTATGGTGCTTGGATATAAACTAAATGACAAGTTCGAAAGAGAATAATAAGAAAGCCGGCATATAGATATGCCGGCTTTTGTGTGTCCTAAAAAAGCTAATCTTTTCTGAATACCATGTACGAAGAAGCTTCCAGAATTTCAAAAGCTTTATCTGTATTTGCCTGATCAGATAGGGTGATTTTAAGGCATCCTTGCTCATACTCGCGACTGTTGGATACATTTATATTTTTAATGTTTATTCCGCTATTGCCCAACAGAGTTGCTATTTTACCAATAATTCCCGGCTCATCGTTAACATCTACAATCAGCTCGAAGTTTTTTGGAAGCAGCCCGGGGGCAGTGTTGGAAAAACCATCCCTGAAGGCTTTAGCATTATCAAAAAAATTGTATATTTCTTTATTTTCACCTGATTTGATATTATCTATCATCCTGTTAACTATAAGTTTAAAATCCTCTAAAAGCTTTACAACAACAGGCCCGTTACTTATAACCACATCCTCCCACATGGAAGGGTTTGAAGATGCAATTCTTGTAATATCCTTGAATCCACCTGCTGCAAGCAGCTTTACAAGGCCTTGACTGTTTTCATTATTTTTAGCAAGAGACACCAATGCGGAAGCTATGATATGAGGCACATGGCTTATGCATCCTGTAACTGTATCGTGTTCCCGGGAAGAAACCACTATAGGAAGGGCTCCTATCTTCCTAAGGAACTTTTCCAATGTACTTATGGCATCTTCACTTGAACTCTTTGTCGGTGTCAAAACATAGTAGGCATTTTCAAACATATGAGCAATTGAATTTATATAGCCCGATTTTTCTGTTCCGGCCATAGGGTGTCCTCCTACAAAGAGGGGAGGGTTTGCAAGGCCATCAATGTAATTGAACAATTCTCCTTTGGTACTGGCTACATCTGTTAGAATGCTGCCTTTTTTTATTTTAGAGGATAATTCATTTACATATTCTATGGTTCTGCTGACCGGAGTACAAATGAAAATGATATCGGAATTCCATATCTCTTCGCAACAATTATTGAAACCCTTGTTTAAGACTCCTTCTCTTTCAGCCAAGCTAAGGGACTCAGTACAATTGTCAACTGCATATATTCTTAAGTTCGTAAACTCATGCCTGAAGGCTTTGGCTAATGAACCACCAATAAGTCCGAGGCCGATAATAGATATACTTTTAACATCCATAGTTAAACTCTCTCTCTAGGATTGGTGCAAGCTTACTTATGTCTTTGCAAAGTGAATCAAATTCGGATGGCTTTAACTGCTGTGCTGCATCAGATAAAGCGCACATTGGGTTCGGGTGTACTTCAACTATAAGGCCGTCGGCACCTGCTGCAATAGCTGCTCTGGACAGCGGAATTACATATTTTGACTTTCCGGCAGCATGGCTGGGGTCAACGATAATGGGCAGGTGGCTCATATTTTTAACTACTGGAACCGCACTTAAATCAAGAGTGTTTCTTGTAGCTGTTTCAAAGGTTCTGATACCTCTTTCACACAGTACTACATTGTAATTGCCTTCACTCATTATATATTCAGCAGCGTTGAGCCACTCATCAATAGTGGTTGCTGAACCTCTTTTCAGAAGTACCGGCTTCATAGATTTACCTATTTCTTTCAAAAGCTGGAAGTTTTGTACATTACGTGCTCCTACCTGAAACATATCCACATATGGTATAGACAACTCTACTGCCTTATCACTGGTTACTTCTGTGATTATCTGCAAGCCTGTTGCATCCTTTGCTTCTTTGAGCAGCTTCAGTCCTTCTTCTTCAAGACCCTGAAAAGCATATGGAGAGGTTCTTGGCTTAAAAGCTCCACCCCTTAGGAACTGGGCACCGGACCTTTTTACTGCCTGTGCTGCTTCAATTATCTGTTCCCGGCTTTCTACGGCACAAGGACCTGCCATGATAACTAATTCCTTACCGCCGATTTTCACGCCATTTACATTGACAACACTGGGTTCAGGCTGAAATGTTTTTCCTGCCAGCTTGAAAGACTCTACGATAGGAACCAGCTTTTCAACCCCCGGCATTATTTCAAGAGGAATATCACGGAGAACAGTCTTATCACCGATGATACCGATAATAGTTCTCTCAGTACCCTGTGACACATGTACTCCCAACCCCGAATTTTTCAGGACATTGATGACATCATCAATCTGCATTTGATTTGACTTTGGATTCATTACAATAATCATAAAATTCAACACCTTTCTACCGTTTTACGTTTTATAAATCTAAAAAACACCGTGCTACCATATCACAAGGACCCTAAGCCCTTTTAATATAACCAATCACTCATACTGATTGCTATATTAACCTATATTATATAGCAACATTAAAAATTTATAAACAGGTATAAGCTACAAGATTTTAAAATTTTTATTATATAAAAAAGGTAAATCTGTACTGATATAGAATAGATAATAATAAATATAATTTATATTTGTAATTCTAAAAAATTTAACCCTTTTATTCTGTTTCACTTTACTTTTTGTATTAAGGTTCTATACAAATGAGAACAGGCTATAAGCATGTATGTATGACCCGGATAACGTTTTTCCGCAAGGAAATTCGGTTTATTATACAGGTGTGAAATAATTGAAAAAATAAGGGGGAATGATTATGAAGGACTATTCCGTGCAAAAACTACGGAACATATGCCTCTTGGCACATGGTGGGGGAGGAAAAACTACTCTGGCAGAGGCTATGATGTTCAATACCGGTGTATTGGACAGATTTGGGAAAGTTGCTGACGGGACTACAACGTCTGACTATGATCCCGAAGAAATTAAAAGGAAAATATCTATAAGTACTTCTATGGCACCTTGTGAATGGGTGGATCATAAAATCAATGTAATTGACAC
>JAEYNY010000050.1 GCA_023412275.1 Bacillota bacterium | reverse complement strand
TTCTTTCTGAAAAAGTATAGCATCGTGTGCGAAAAAATAGGTTCAGTAGCTGCAATTTGTCCCAATATACTCCACCGCCAAGGGGATACCAGCTTGATGCGGCATCTTTTTTGTATCCTCAAGGCATGTTGAGTGCGTAATAATGATGACGAATGGTGGTCTGAAGGGCAAAAAATAGGCTTTGCCCACGATATGTTGTAGTTTTGGAACAAAAAAGGGTGAAAATCGAGGCTGGAAAATGCAAATATCGTCCCGGTTTTTTAGCCGTTCTCATAGATGACAAAGGGTAGTTGGAGTGCTTCAGACTGCTCCTAAATTGTTTAGCTAATTATCATAGATAAAAGAAAAAAGGGAAGTTTTTGAAAAAGTATTGACATTTTAAAACTACAGTTGTAATATATAAACCATAAACTACGGCTGTAGTTTAAAAAACGGAGGAAATAGAATGAAAGAAATAAATATTACCGAGGCAGAACTTAATATCATGAAGGTTTTGTGGAAAAGCAAAACGCCGCTATCTTCCTATGATATAAGTTATAGGCTAAACAATAAGAATTGGAAATATACTACTGTTTCAACTCTTCTAAGCAGATTAACAGAGAAACATGCAATAGCATATGAGAAAAAGGGAAAGACATATTTTTATACGCCGTTAATCGAAGAAAATAATTATAAAATCCTGCAGACTAAGAATCTTGTTACCAAAATGTATGATGGCTCGGTAAAAAAATTGGTTGCGTCACTATATGAGAATAATCAAATAAGTGAGCAGGATATTAAGGAAATCAAAGAGCTCTTTAAGCTGTAACCAGGAGATAAAATGATACAAACAATTTTAAAACTATCAATAGTTGGTGGTCTGCTGGCAATTATCCTGCAATGTCTAAAGCCCTTAACCAGAAAGGTATTTAGTGTAAAATGGCAGTATTATATATGGTTAGTTGTCCTGGTATCTATGATTATACCTATTAGCATAAAATTATCGTTGAATTCTTCAAAAGTACTAATAACTCCTCCAACTCAAACAGTTCAACCTGATACATTAAAAACAACAGAAGAAGCAGCAAACCAACTTCAACCAGAAACAGTCATACATAATATTCCCATAGAAAACATTAGAAATGAAGCTACACCTATAAATTCAATTGAAATATCAGATGCTGCAGCATTATTTTGGTACCTTGGAGCAACTGTGTTCCTGTTATTCCAGATAACCAGGTACTTGATTTTTTGGTGCAAAATTAAGAATATTTCGTATGGCGTCGATTGTCCTGAACTTGAAGAATGTAAACAGAGTATGAAAATAAAGAGAAAGATCGAGCTTCGAATAACAGAAGGGATTACAACACCACTGCTGGTAGGGATTTTCTGCCCCATAATATTAATGCCCAATATAAATATGCCGAGTGAAAGTCTGACCTATGTTTTACAGCATGAGCTTACACATTACAAGAGAAAAGACTTGGTATATAAATGGTTTGCAATGCTTGTAAATGCTATTCACTGGTTTAATCCATTAGTGTACCTTGTGGTCAAAAACATAAACGAGGATTGTGAAATATCCTGCGATTGCGCAGTAACGAAAGGTATGGAAAGTGAAAGCAAGGGCGAGTATATGAAAACAATACTAAGTCTGCTAGCCTATAGTACCGCTAGAGGTCAGGCACTTACTACTGCTATGGCAAGTGATAAAAACAAGATTATCAGGAGGTTTAAAATGATACAAAAAGTGAATAAGACAAGAAAAATTATTACAATGCTTTCCGTTATGCTGACAGCTGTAATATTGGTAATCTCTGTATATACAGCAGTGTGATGGCAGAAGTGGGAAAAGATGGTCTGGAATATTGGACGAAAAATGAGGTCTATAATAAAAATAGTATACAATTTAATGTAAATATTAAAGATAAGGCTCTGCCTGATTGGGTGAAAGAAATTGCAGGTACGGACGGCAATGTGGAAATCACTATAAATAACATGCAAATAAGAGAAATCAATGGATGGATAGTAAACTTTGAAATAATTAAACTCAAGGGAGAAAAGGAGATAAAATTATTATCTTCAGGTGGGTTTGGTTATGCTTACGGCCCCAATGATAATTTGTATAAAAATAAGAAGCTTAATGAGGTTCCTCTAGCGATTTCTGCATGTTTTGATGAATTTAATGGTCTTTGTTTAGATGATAGTGCAAATACTGCTTTGAAAAGCTTGGTATCAACCGACACTGGAGAAGGTAGGTACGTTGGTGTAACCTTTGCACTCACTGAAGATAAATCAGCGATTTCTTTTGCTTCAATAGATTTTGATATTAGATCCGACTATGGAAACTTTGAAAAGTACACCTTCCTTGAAGCTAATAAATTTAGTTTTATTGGAGATTCTCAAATGGGTTTTTTGAGAGAGTTTGATATGTGGTATGACATTTTTACAGACAATGAAAAAAATTATGAAAATAGAACGGTTGATAGCATCAAATGTACTATATCCTCAGCATCAACAAAAAACATCGAACTAAAAACAAATATATCTTTGCCCAAAATAACATGCTATTCAGTAGAGGTATATGATGAAAACGGTATAGCTGTTGGATGGGATAGTGGTAAATTCAAGAAGAATTATCCTACTATAATTTTAAAGCCTGATTCTTTTGATAGAGGCACAGAAGGAAAGTTCTGTAGTGGGAAAACTTATAGAGTAGATATTGGTTTGCAGGATACTAATTATAATATAGTTTACCGCCAGCGCGAGTATGTCAAAATACCCTAGAAAGGAATAACAGGTTAAACTAAAGCCTTCTAGAATGATTTTTTCTATGAAAAATACCCTGCCGCCAAGGCCCCACCAGAGGGGTGCGACATCTTTTTTGCCCACTCAAGGCACGTGGAGAGTATAGTTCTGATGATGAATAGTGGTTTTGAGGGCAAAAAGTAGCGTATGACTGCAATATGTTGCGTCTTAATAAAATTTCCGACGAAACATTGGAAGCTTAATATTTAACGATGTTGAATTCCTTTTTCTATTTATTGCCAC
>JAEYNY010000048.1 GCA_023412275.1 Bacillota bacterium | reverse complement strand
AAGATACTGAAGTCTGGTTAGCTACAAGACCTGTTCCTGTAAGAACTATTGTTGTTGCATCTCCGCCCTTCAGAGCTACTGTAGTCAACTTAGCATCTCCGCCTGTTACTGAGAAACCATTCAAGGTTGCTGCAAGAGTATCTGCCTTGATTGCTTCGTCAAACTTAACTTCGATAGTTCCACCAACTACTGTTACTGATACTATTGAAGCAGCTATCTTATCTTCTGCCTGTTTTCCAGCATTATCACTGAGTACAGTTCCTAAGAAGCTCTTAGTACCTGCTGCTGATGAAGCTGCAAGTGATACTGCATAGTTTGAAGATTTTGCATCAGCACTTAATTCAGAACCGAGGTTGAATATAACTTCTGATTTTCCGTCGCTGTTAACAGTGTGACCTGCTACTGAAAGATTTATTCCGGTATTAGTACCGTTTGCTATCAAGCTGTAGCCTGCTGCTGTAACTGCTGACAATCTTCCGTCATATGTTACCTTGATTTGTTTCTTAGCGATTGCTTCAACCTTTTCGATTGCAATTGCATCAGCTTCAGGATCTGCATTAGCCGCAAATGCTGCCAGTCCGTTGCCTGCTGCATCTCTTATAGCTCCTACCACTACATTGATATCAGTTATTGCAGTAGTTCCGTTGTCAATTACGATTGTAACTGACTTCTTATCTGCTGCTACAGTAAGAGTATCGTTGTCACCAAGAACTGCTGCTGTTCCGTTATTTACAACCTTCATGAAGTTTGCTTTTACTAATGATGCTGCATCCATTACTTCACTGAATGGGATGTAAACTGTTGCTTTTTGATGGTTTGCATCTGATAAATCTATTAAATGTTTAGCTGTACCAAGAGTTGGTCTAACTGTGTCATTTATGTTCATTGTTGCACTGTATGTGTTCATTACGTTTGGAACAAGTGCTGTATCTTTTACATTCTTAACTTCTACTGTGTAGCTACCACCGCCAAGAGCATTAGCTGTTGAAGTTGTCAATGTTACTTCATTAACATCAGTACCGCCAAGTTCAGGTGTATTTAGTGTAACTACTTTTCCAGTTGAATCTTTAACTATGAAGTTAGAAGCTGTTTCAGCAGATGCTTCTTCTACTTTCTTGCTGAATATAACCTTCAATGTTGAAGCGTCAACGAATTTAACTTCAGTTACTGCAGGCTTAACTGTATCCATTGCTACTGCTAAATCAAGGCTTAATGCTTCAAGCTTATTTCCCCATAAGTCTTGTATCTTATTTCCTGTATCACTGCTATAAGCAATGTACAGCTTGTTAGCACCAAGAGGAATTGGCTTTGCTGACCAGTCAATTGTAATTTCTGTTGAAGAATTAACTGTTACCTTAGCATCATTACCTGCTAATTCATACAGGTTACTATTGTAAGTATGTCTGTAAAGTACGTTTGCATCATTTACATTAGTTACAGGCTTATTGAAAGTCACTTTAACTTCTGTAGGTGATACAGACTTAACTGTTGCTACAGGAGCTGTAGTATCAGCTGCAACTGTAAAATTGATTGTTCTTGAAATTACTTTGTAATCAGCGTAGTCGCTTACGTTTGTACCGTTGATTTTGAGTGAATGTTCACCGTTTGTGAGGTTAACACCAACTGTAACATCAACTTTGTTGCTTCCGTTTGCAACTGCATTTGTTACAATGTAGTTTCCGTTGTCAATTGTGTACTCAGCGTTGTTTATTCCCTTTATAGGCTCGCTGTATTCAACTGTGATAGTCTGTGGTCCTGTTACTGTTACCCCTGCAACTGTTGGTACAGTTGTATCTGCAACTGCAACTGAATCATTTGTATAGGTAGCTATAGTCTTTACTACAACCTTAGCTACTGTTCCGTTATTGAAGTTTGAACCTAATGTAACGATTGCTGTTTTACCGTCAGCCTGGAGTGCTACTGAACCGCCGCTTGCCAGGTCAGTTGTTGATCCGCTGTTAAATGCATTGAAATATTCAATTTTTTCTACAACTGACTTGTCAACTGTCTTGTTGAATACTACCTGAATCTGTTTCAGGTTCAACGCCTTTACACTGTCTACTGCAAGAACTGCTGGAGCAGCTATAAGTCCAGCATTTTGAGCGATTGCTCTGAGGCTTGGCTTAGCTTCTACTATTTTATCTATTATTGTTGCTTTTCCGTCAGAGTATTCTGAAGTTAATGAACCAAACATGATTCCAACTGCCTGATCTCTGAGAACTGACTTCTGAGCATATGCAAGGTAATCAGCGATTTCCTTAGCGCCATCAACCTTTGAAAGTTGATTTACTGCTTCAGTCCAGCTAGCTACTGAATATCCGAGTTGTTTGAGAATAAGAGTTGCAAATTGTCCTCCGAGAAGAGCCTCGTCAGCATTTACAAATACATCCCCGGTAGTTGTGTCTTTTGAACCTGACATAATATTGTTCTTTACTAAGTAAGCCAATCTTTTCTTTGCATATGTAGGTACTTTGTCAGCATCTGCAAAATCCTTCAGGATTGCATTTGCTTCTTCATCAGTTAATGCTTGTGCAGCAGTATCCATATTGAAGAGTTTTGCTAATAAAGTTGCACCCTGTCCTCTTGTAAGTGATGTTTCAAGTGATGGTACAAATGATGTATCGCTAGTTCCAGCGTATAATTCCAGCTGATTGAGAACACCAGCCTTTTCTCCGTTTACCGGAGTGTATGCGGCTGCAAATGTTGGTACTACTGATGACAACATGATTGCACCGGCAACAACTGCAGCAGAAATCTTTTTAAAATTTCCCATTACTAAATCCTCCCCTAGATGTTTTCTGGCCAATAGTTTTACAGGGATAAATCGGCCACTAGATTAAGTCCCCGGCTTGAAATGGTCTAAAATCAAGGCCTTACGAGTATGTGCACGCCTCAATTTCATACTCATTATAGCACCAGAATTTTTATCGGGTCAACATAATACAACATTATGTAAATTAAATGTAATCGCCATGTAATAAAGGTTTGGAGTATAGATGGGTTTAAAATAGAAACAGAGCTTGCCCTAACAAGGACAGCTCTGTTTTGTAAGTAACTGGTTACATACTAAGTATTACACAATAACATTTTTTCCAATAATAATAGGCCATGATTTCTCACCCTTAAGGCATCTGTTTTTTGAAAGTCTAACGTTTTTATCGAGTATAGCATAGTTGAGGGCTGAGTTTTCTTCAACAATACTTCCCTGCATTATAATGCTATCTTTTACGACAGCACCTCGTTTTACTGTTACACCTCTGAAAAGTACACTGTTCTCAACTGTTCCTTCAATAATACATCCATCCGCAATTATTGAGTTCTTAACCTCTGCTTCTTCATTGTACTTGGCAGGTGCTTCATCCTTGACCTTTGTATATATTTTTAATTTCCCCAGCAATTCGTTATTTACTACAGGGTCCAGCAGTTCCATATTGCATTTGTAATACATCTGTACCGTAGACATGCTTCTCCAATAACTGTTGTATTTATATCCGTATATTTTCAATTTATGGAGCATCTTTATTATAATATCAAGTACAAAGTCATAGTATCCATGTGCAACGCTCTCTTCAAGAAGTGCAATCAACAATTCCCTTTTTATCATATAAATACCCAAGGAACCATTGAGTGTATTAGGATGCATAGGTTTTTCCTGAAAATCAATTAACCTGGAAGAACTGTCAAGCTGCATAACTCCCATATTCGTCAGTTCCTCTACAGGTATATCATTCATTTCACGATAAGCTACAGTTATATCAGCATCTTTTTCCTTGTGAGCGTTGAGCATATCATCAAAGGTTGTTGTAAATATACAATTGCCTTGAGAAATCAGTACATATTCCTCATTACTTCTTTTAAGAAAGGTCAGATTGTTGTACATGGCATCGGCAGTACCTCTGTACCAGCCCGTACCTTCATCGGACAAAAATGGAGGGAAAAGAAAAAGCCCATCTGTTTTTCTATCCAAATCCCATTCTTTACCTGAACCAAGGTGGTCCATCAGCGACCTGTAATTATACTGAGCTATTACACCTATATTTGTAATCCCTGAATTCACCATGTTAGAAAGTATAAAGTCAATAGCTCTGTACTTCCCTCCTACCGGCACAGCCGGGCTGGACCTAATAGTTGAAAGCTCCTTGAGCTTTGTGTTACGTCCGCCTGATAAAATTATTCCCATTACATTTTTCATTCCGCAACACCACCTTTGAATACGCTTTTGCCGGATTCAACATTTAAAGATATAAAATCGGCTGCCGAAGCTCCTATATCAATCATAACATTCTTTCCAATTACAGCATCAGAAGGTATGCTTGCCTGTTCTCCTACGACTGTTATTCCTGAATTGTAAATCCCTGACTTGTATTCATTAGGCACGTCTGCACCTTCTCCAAGCCTTGCTTTTTCGCCTATTATAACCTGTTCACTGATAATAGACCTGTTTACGTATGCATTTTTACAGATCCTTGAGTTCGACATTATAATCGAATCCTGAATAAATGCTCCCTCTTCTATATAAGCACCCGGAAATAAAATTGAATTTACGACTGTTCCATAAACTGAGCAGCCTTCCGCTATTATAGATTTTTTCACGCACCCGCAGCTAGCTATATAGTGCGCCGGCTTCACCGGATTAGGCGTATAAATTCTCCATTCGGGGTCGAATAGATTGAACTGTGGAACTCTGCTTACCAAATCCATATTTGACTCCCAAAAGGCCTGTATCGTCCCCACATCTCTCCAATAGCCAGAATACTGATATGCCCACATGCTTTTGCCATCTGCCAACATTGCGGGAATTATATTTTTCCCGAAGTCATTTTCAGAATCTGAACATTCATTATCCTTTATCAGATATTCTCTAAGAATTGACCAGTTGAAAATATAAACCCCCATAGATGCTAGGGTGCTTTTCGGATTTTTTGGTTTTTCTTCGAATTCATATATTTTGCCGTTGTTATGACAATTCATAATACCGTATCTGCCAGCCTCTTCATAAGGCACATTAATTACTGAAATTGTAGCATCTGCATTATTCTCTTTGTGAAAATCGAGCATTTTGGAATAGTCCATTTTGTAGATGTGATCACCGGATAAAATAATTACATAACGAGGGGAGTACTTATCTATATACTGGATATTCTGATAAACTGCATTTGCAGTACCTTTAAACCATTCGCCTATCTCCGCCTTTAAATAGGGAGATAGTATGGTAACACCGCCGTCTATCCTGTCCATATCCCATGGTTTACCTATTCCTATATGGGCATTGAGCTTCAGCGGTTGATATTGGGTCAGAACACCTACTGTATCAATTCCGGAATTTATACAGTTACTAAGAGAAAAGTCAATTATCCTATATTTCCCTCCATATAGAACCGCAGGCTTGGCCACATTCTTAGTGAGGACACCCAGACGGCTACCTTGGCCCCCGGCCAGTAACATTGCTATCATTTCTTTCCTAATCATTGCACCAACTCCCGGTTAACTGATTTTATGCTGCTTTAACGTACAATTAAATATTATAATTCTACGTTTAATTTATATTTCCCTTTAAAAATAGTAATGAAATTAGCCATTTATAGCAAAAGAGTTTCTAACAGTGGGAAATAAGCCATTTAAAGGTTTTCAGCCTTTCTTGATTTTGTATATGCATGCCGGAATCAAAAAAATCTACCTTTCCGCCATCAACATTTGTACTAATAAGCTGTCTCTCCTCCAGCAAACGCTTGAGGTATCTGATTGTGCCTTCGCTTCCATCTATTATATCAATAAAAGGAGGAAGTACCTGTTTAAATGCGTCCCTATATATGGGAAAATGAGTACACCCTAGAACGAAGGTTTTATAATTCTCAAGGTTAAAGCCTTCCAGTTTGTTTTTTATAACAGGTATTACCCTTTCATAATCAAATACCGTATTTTCAGCCAATTCCACAAGTTCAGGAAAAGGCAGATAATCTACTACATGTTCCTGATCTACTCTTTGCACCAGATTGTGGAACTTTTCCTCACGAAGAGTCAATTCGGTGGCAAGGACAAGAACCCTTTTTCCGTTACCATTCTGGACAGCAGGCTTTACCGCAGGCTCCATTCCTAATATCGGGAAATCATACATGCCTCTTAGTTCTCTTACAGCAATACTCGTAGCAGTATTACATGCTACAACAAGTGCTTTGATTCCTTGCTTCACCAGAAATTCTACGGCTTGAAAAACATATTCTCTTACTTCTTCTTTTGTCTTTGTTCCATAAGGTACATGTTCTATATCTGCATAGTATATGTAATTTTCATTAGGAAGCTGCCTTAGCGCCTCACTTAAAACTGTTATCCCGCCAAAGCCGGAATCCAAAAAACCTATTTTATCTGTGTTCATCTAAATCCAATTACTCCTTTGCCCTTGTATCTTTTAAAATTCCCTTCTGCGGGTATTTTTAGACATTCTCGCCATAACTCCAAATATAATCCATCCTATAATGCAATAAATAGTTGAAGGAAGAAAATATATAAAGTACATTAAATCTTTAAACATTATAGAAAAATCACCGGTACCATAATAGCTGTACATTGATATTCCTAACGAATAAAGTGCTGATAGTATTAGGCTGACAGGTATAATAACTAATGTTTCGGCCTCCCACAGTCTTCTGTACAAAAGTAGCATAGCAGCAGGGTATATTATAGAAGTTGCTGCAAAAACGAAATAAATCCCGGCCATCGGCAGATTCAGCTGTACAATAATCACCAGTATTATTACTATTATAATCGCATTAAAGATACTAATTCCCAATGTCCTGAAAACTCTTCTCATTATTTACCTCATTTATAAATAAAAATCATATACTTAACCTTATTTATTATTATATAATATCATGTTTCCGGTTATCAAATTTTATTAATATACAAGTTGGGATGAATGTTCATAATTTGATACTTTATGTTAACCATTTGGCACATTATTGAATATAATGTAATAAAATCAAATAAAAAGGAGTGAACATTATGCCCGGAATGCCAATTTATCAGGATTCTCCGGCGAATCTAAAAAATCAGATTTTCGCAACAAATGGATCAGCTGTAATTAATGTTCAGGCTGACAATACAGGTAGATTAAAGGTAGCAACAGACAGTTCGTCTCCCCTTGCTGTTGACGTTGATGAGACTGTAAACAGTATTGCCGTGTATGGTAATGACGGTACCGCAAACCAAATTTTAAGAACAAATGCCACAGGCCAGTTGGATATCAGACCATTAACAGTCTCTGATACAGTTAATGTAAATATCACTCAGGCAGATGATAGTATTACCGTCTATGGTAATGATGGTACCACAAACCACATTATCAGAACAAACGCAACAGGCCAATTGGATATCAGACCCCTGACCACTTCCGACACTGTTAATGTTGATATATCCCAAACCACTGACAGTATTGCTGTCTATGGTAATGACGGCACCGACAATCAGATTATTAAAACAAACTCCTCAGGCCAGCTGGATATCAGACCATTGACAGTTTCTGATACTGTTAGTGTTAATATTACTCAAGCCGACGACAGTATTACCGTCTATGGTAATGACGGTACCACAAACCACATTATCAGAACAAATGCTACAGGCCAACTTGACATTAGACCTCTTACTTCTTCCGATAGCGTTAATGTTGATATCTCGCAAGCCACTGACAGTATTACTGTTTACGGTAGTGACGGTACTGACAATCATATTTTATTGACTGATGCAGCTGGAGTTCTGCAGGTAAACACATCCCGTACCTTTGCAAATAATACACTTACAACTTCAGCCACAACAGACAGCTATCAATACACTACACAGCAAGAAATTGCTCAATTCACCACTTATCAGTTCTTTGTAAAAAATACAGGAGATACAAACAATGTTACGGTTGTAGTTGAATTAAGCCCCAACGGTACAGATTGGGTAATTGACAGTGACGAACGTCAGGTTAACCCAGGTGCCGCAACTATTATAACTTCAAGTAAATTTTTAAGATATATACGATTAGGTTACAAATCCACCAGTACCGGTGCAAGCACAGCAATAAGTGCTATTTTCCAAGGTCAAAGCTAAAGGAAAACTAATTAGTGCACTAATACCAAAAACCCCTGACAGAATTTCTGTCGGGGGTTTTTACTGCTCTGAGTGCTCTAAAGACTACTGTTTTACAACTTTACCTTTTTAAAAACAAGAGTTGCATTGTGCCCACCAAAACCGAATGAATTTGTTAAAGCATACGAAATATCGTTCTTTCTACCAACGTTGGGCACATAATCAAGGTCACACTCAGGATCAGGCATACTATAATTTATTGTTGGCGGTATATACCCATCTTTTAATGCAAGTGCAGTGATTATCGCTTCAATTGCTCCAGCAGCCCCTAATAAATGACCCGTCATTGATTTTGTTGAACTTGTTGGTAATCTATATGCATATTCTCCGAACACAGTTTTTATTGCAGCTGTTTCACTCTTATCATTTAATTCAGTGGAAGTTCCATGCGCATTTATATAATTTATATCCGAAGGTAATATACCTGCATCTTTAATCGCCAATAGAATACTCTTTGCACCGCCCTCACCATCATCAGGAATGGCTGTAATATGGTAGGCATCATTAGAGCACCCATATCCTACAATTTCAGCAATAATCTTCGCTCCACGGTTTATTGCATGTTCATATTCTTCAAGTATTAAAACGCCGGCTCCTTCGCCAATGACAAAACCATCTCTTTGAGCATCGAACGGTCTACAGGCTAATAATGGGTCTGTATTCGTAGTCATTGTTTTGTTTGCACAAAAACCAGAAAGTGAGAGCCTAACAATAGGTGCTTCTGAGCCACCTGCTATCATTACATCAGCATCATTTCGCTGAATTACTTTAAATGCATCACCAATGGAGTTTGCGGAAGAAGCACAGGCTGTTGCCACACATTCGACAAAACCTTTAACTCCATATTTAATTGCAATATTTGCAGCCGCTATATTTGGAAGCATCAATGGAACAAAAAACGGGCTAACTCTTCCAGGCCCCTTTTCAAGCAATGTTTTATGCTGACTTTCCATTGTTTCGATGCCACCAATACCTGTTCCTATAACTATACCCAATCTTCCTTTGTCCATTTGATCTATATTTAATTTTGAATCTTCTATAGCCATATGGGCCGCGGATACCGCAAACTGAGTAAAGCGATCCATTCTCTTTAATTCCTTTTTACCGATAAATTCAGAGGGATCATAATTTTTAATCTCTGCCCCCACACATGTAGGCAGATCTGAAACATCAACTCTTTCAATTTTGCTTATACCTGATTTCCCATTTTTTATTGATTGCCAAAAGTTTTCAGTGCCAATCCCAAGTGAAGAAACCACCCCAGTGCCTGTTATTACTACGCGCTTTTTCATATAAATCCTCCTAACAGATAATTAATAGTCCGCGTTTTAAATATTACCTGAGCATAATTTACACTTTGTACAATACCACGTATAATTAGTTGTAAATGAACAGATATTGCTTTTAATACTTAAGGAGTTACATATTGTGATAGATTCTAAAAAAGTTATTATTTCATGTATTGACTATATCGAATTAAATATAGCAAATAGGGTTACACTTGATGATCTGGCATCCCATACGGGTGTATCAAAATATCATTTGCACAGAATGTTTAAATCATTAACCGGTCAGACTATCATGGACTATGTACAATCGCGTAAACTCACATCAAGTATTAATGAACTTATAAAAACAAATATGAGAATAATAGACATTGCAATGGAGTACGGATTTGATCATGAACAGTCATACATAAGGGCCTTTAGAAAAAAATTTGGGTTTACTCCCTTTAAAGTAAAGTCCGAGCAATTTTCTCTTCAAGTCCAAGAGAAAATAAATGAAAATGATATTATGTCTGTCCAAAATTCAGTAATTTACAAACCTCTGTATGTATTTAAACCCGCATTCACTATTGTGGGTACCAAGCATAAAATACTTAGCAGGAAAGGCGATAATTCAGCCAACACTTATGGCAAAGATTTCTTTCATAATAACAGGCATATGATAAAAAATGCAGTTAATCCTGATGTATATTTCGGGTATACAGATTGGAGCAAATATAACAATGGTTATGTAAATTATATGCCTTCTGTACAGGTATCTGACTTGAATCATATCCCGGACGGGATGACAGGGATAACTGTACCTACAAATAAATACGTTGTTTTTCGTTTTGTTGGTTTCTTTAGGCCAGAGGAAATAAAAGGAAGACAGGTAGGTAGGCTGATTGTTCATTTATACAGGAGATGGATTACGAACTCATATTTTAAATCAGCTGATACATTTGGATTTGAATATATTGATACATCCCTGTCAAATGATAACTATTGTGAATTAGATATATATCAGCCAATAAAGGAACGATAGTAATAGTTATGCTTCCTAGTGCCTTCTCAGGTTCAGGTCCTTTACATATAACAAAAAACCAGAATATCAAAGATATTCTGGTTTAGCTGGTCGGAGTGAGAGGACTTGAACCTCCAGCATCTTGGTCCCAAACCAAGCGCGCTGCCAATTGCGCTACACCCCGTTATTTACACACTCACTGTTTTCTTGAGCGCAAAAGTATTTTACTATAGCCCCAAAATATAATCAATTCGCACATTGAGCATATTTCAGCATTTACCCTTCTGTTTCTTTATTATGCTCACTTTTACACCGTTTTATTACCCGTTTTGCCAGATTGTTTTATTTTTTTAGACTAAACATGTGTTTTCAACGTTTTTACTGTTCACAAGCTTATTATATCCAATATGTAACATAATTGAAATGTAATATCTCTTGATACGTCATGGTAGTTTTTTTATAATGTAGTAAAACTAAGGAAAAAGGATGTGGTGTCTATACAGCGTATTTTAGGGCAAGTC
>JAEYNY010000187.1 GCA_023412275.1 Bacillota bacterium | reverse complement strand
CGTTCCCATACCGAACACGGCAGTTAAGCATCTCAGTGTCGATAATACTTGGCTGGAAACGGCCCGGGAAAGTAGATCTCTGCCAGATTTATATGAAAGCCTCAAGCTCATTGCTTGAGGCTTTGTTGTATTTCCATAAACTTCAAGCTGAAAGGATACCAAACATATATAAATATAGCACTTTATGTAAAATTATGATAAAATTAAACATGTCATTAAGAATAATATATAAATATGTAATGTCAAATGAAAGGTAAGACTTACTAATGGAAACTCAACCAAAAAACGAGGATGATTTTTGTAGAATAAATGATTTCTTTTTGAGTTATTTTGTAATATAATATATTATGATTGTATTATTTTGGCAAAAGCTTTTAGGCACCTTCATTCTTATGGACAAAATTAAAAAACTAAGAAAAAATATTCTAAATCGTATTCTTTTGGAATACACATTACATTAGATAAATAAAAAAGAGAGACACAACAGCAAAAGAGAGGAGTGGGGGGTAAATGGTCGGGAATGTAATAGAAAATAACGTAGTGACCATTTCAGGAAGAGTAGTTTCAGAGGTTGAATATAGTCATGAGGTATATGGAGAAGGATTCTATTCTTTTCAATTAGATGTACCCAGATTAAGTGAAAGCAGTGATAAAATATCTGTTACATTTTCAGAACGTCTGGTTCCAAAGGAGAAGCTTGTTATTGGCTCACTGTTGGAAATAGAGGGTCAATTCAGATCATATAACAGCTATAAAAGTGAGTCAAATAAACTTGTGCTTACTGTTTTTGCAAGGGAAATCGTTTTTATTGAAGAAGATAAAAGAATAAAAAATCCTAATCAGATTTATCTGAATGGTTATATATGTAAATCACCCATATATAGAATGACCCCTTTTGGAAGGGAAATAACAGATATACTTGTGGCGGTTAACAGACCATATAATAAATCAGACTATATTCCATGCATAGCCTGGGGCAGAAATGCAAGGTATTCTCAGAACCTGTCTATCGGAGATAATATTAAAATATGGGGAAGAATCCAAAGCAGAGAGTATCAAAAAAAGCTTGAGTCAGGAGAAACTTTGACAAAGACAGCTTATGAAGTTTCAGTCTCTAAAATGGAAATATCCGAACCGTCAACCACTAATGAAAATGATGAGAACGATGAAAATAATGATGACCAAAACTCAACAACAGAAGAATAATTTTTTATAAACATAGAGACAAAACCATCACACATTGCTTTAGTTTTTGAACAGAGTGTGATGGTTTTTTAGTTTATGAACTACGTCTAACAAGGTATCTCCAAAACTTCATCAAGGCTGGCATAAGGTAACTGTCAATGCCAAATACTCTTCCTGCACCTCCCAACATAGCTATCTCAGCAGGGATAAGCCACCAGCTAGTCTCATATAAGCCTGTTGAAAGAAGAAAATTTATGTTTAAAGCAATAGCGGCTAGAGCAGCTATAAATGTAAATGTTCCTGATATAAATGCAAGTCCAAGACCCACTTCAGATAAAACTATCATTATTTGGAATAAAAGAGCGTTTGGAATTACTAATCGGTTTGCTATCCATGCATACCACTCCGGTGTGTGTGAAGAAACTATTCTGAATATTTTTTCTCCCGATTCCGTAATAGAAGCACTGGAAGCGCCATCAACCGGCAAGCCTGCAAGCATTGGTGAAGTCAGCCAGCCTTCCTTTATTTTATTGTATCCCTCTATAAGCCAGGTGTAACCAAGAAACAGCCTTAGGGGTACAAGCCATATTGTAGCGGACCTACGGGTATAGTGGTACTCCAGAAACGACTTTCTATGTCTTTTGTTCATAAATTCATGATTCAGATACTTTATAACAAGTTCAAAACCTCCAATACCAAATAGATAATGGACGTTTACCATGTATTTCATTAATATTGACAGCCATACAGGCAGCCGCTTTCCCATTATCTCACTAACGGCAAAATTGCTCCCGATGGAAACCATGACACCATGTAGTTTAGGTGTTAATTTAACTTTCTCAGTACCTCTGATATCAGCGAGAATATTAACAGCTGCATTTTTACCTGTTTGAACCGCCGATTCTACAAGAGGAGGAAGAATTTTTTCATCGTAGGTAAAAGCAGATACATCGCCTATTGCATATACATTTTTAAAGGTAGTTTTAGTGTATTCGTCAACAACAGTTCTTGAAGTTCTGTTCTTTTCAGTGTCTATTTCATTAGTAAGAGAAGATGCTTTTATACCGGCTGTCCAGATAAGGGTACGTGTATTTATTGAGCGTCCGTCTTTTAGTTCCACTTTTTCTGAATCAAGTTTTGTAATTGCACTTTCTAGAAGTACATTAACTCCCAAAGAAGAAGTAAGATAATCCATAGATTTTTTAACATTATTCTCATTAAGTATTGTAAGTATTTTGGGTAGGGCTTCTATTAGATACAGACTTACCTGATTACGGGAAATACTATAGTCAATACAAAGCTTTTTAACCCATCTTCCCAATTCGCCCATCATCTCAACGCCTGTGAAGCCCCCTCCACCGACTATAAAGGTCAAAAGTGATTTTCTTCTGGTCTCATCATTTTCCTGAGAAGCAAGTTCAAAGCAATCCAGTATATGCTCTTTTATCCTGATTGAATCTTTAAATGACCAAAGAGGGTAACTGTATTCCTTCATTCCGGGTATACCGTAATAGTTGGGCTCACTTCCAAAAGCTAAAACCAGATAGTCATATTCATACTGATTTTTATTTGATGAAACAATGTTATTTTCCATATCAAATTTAACAATTTCATCTTTTACTATTTTAACATCAGTGTACTGAAATATATCTCTAAGCGGTACAATAACTCCGTCCGAGTCTATTCTGTTTCCGGCAGTTTCGTGGAGCTCTGTCAACAGTGTATGATACGAATTTTTATCTATAATCGTAATCGATAAATCATCTTTCTTTTTCTTTTTTCGTTGAAGGTATAGAGCAGTTTCTATTCCTGCATAACCTGCACCTACAATTACTATTTTTCTGGACATGATTATCTCTCCTGTTTTTGTTATAAAAGTAGAAATTTCAGGGAAACATTTATAAATAAATTTGTACGTTTATATGATGTTTATTTTGCCTGAATTGTATTCATATTCGTAACTATATGGGGGTGAGTTGTTTGAAAAATAACCGTATTTTAATTATTTTATCATTTGTAATTGTTTCTTTTTATCTAAGCGGATGTTCAAAAAGTAATGCCAGTGATGATTATGTTGAAAAAGAAAGCTTTCAAATGGGTACCGTAATTTCACAAAGAATTTATGGCAGTAATGCTGAAGTTTCTGCAAACAAGATTATTCAAAGGTTAAAAAGCCTTGAAGATAATATGTCTGTTAATATTAAAACAAGTACTGTTAGCCAGATTAACAGTCATTCCGGGCAATCGCAGGTATTTCACATAAATAACGATATTTATAATATTATAACTGAAGCTGATAAATTTTCTAAATTAAGTAATGGTGCCTTTGACATAACCATAGGGCCTTTAGTTAAGGAATGGGGAGTTTTTACTGATCATCCTCATGTTCCTTCCCAAAGCAGGATCAATACACTCTTAAAACTTGTTAATTACAAATCTGTTGACCTTAGCCAAGATAAAATGACATTCAGGCTTCCTTTAAAGGGTCAGATGATTGATTTTGGTGCTATTGCCAAAGGTTATGCTGCAGATGAAGCCGTAAAGATATGTCGCAGAGATGGAATAAAATCAGCTTACATAAACCTTGGAGGAAATGTTTATGTAGTTGGGAATAAACCGGATAATACACCATGGAGAATAGGAATCCAAAATCCAAGAGCAGCGGACGGTAAATACATTGGTATTCTTAGTATTTCAGACAAAACTGTGGTGACTTCCGGCGACTACGAGAGATTTTTTATGAAAGACGGTATTAGGTATCACCATATTATAGATCCTAGAACTGGATGTCCCAGTAATTCGGATTTGATTAGTTCAACCATTGTTACGAACAGTTCAATTAGTGCCGATGCTCTGTCAACAGCAACATTTATAATGGGGCTTAAGAAGTCTAAAGAATTATTGAAAAAACTCCACGGAGTTGACGCTATATTCATTACTAAAGATAAAAAAGTTTATATAACTGAAAACCTTAAAAAGGACTTTGATTTTCAGGATGAAAGTGGGGAGTTTACGTATGTTGAAAAAGGGTGACATAATTCTTTTGCTGGTAATAGTTCTTGGTATATTGTCAGCTATATTTTTTGGCAAAGAAAATGCAGCCAGTTTAAGTAATATCAATGGCATCCAAGTTGATAACGTAGGTATTACGGCAATAATAAAAAAGAACGACAAAGTTATCAGAAAAATTGACCTGACAAGTCTTAAAAAAAGGGAAGTAATTAGTATATCAGGATTGCATAAGGCAACTATTGTAGCAGAAAAAAACAGAATTTGCTTTCTTGAATCGGATTGCCCTGATAAGGTTTGTGTAAAGACCGGTTGGCTCAGTCACCCGGGGGAAATAGCGGTTTGTCTTCCTAATAAAATAATTATTAAGTTGGAGCAAGATAAGAATCAAAATGTGGATGGAGTGGTAAAATGAGATTGTATATTAAAAATAAAGTTGACATAAAGAAAATGGTGCTACTGGCAGTTCTTGCTTCTCAGGCGTTGGTGTTGTCTATTATTGAATCATGGTTTCCGGTTCCGGTGGGGATTCCAGGAATAAAGCTTGGATTGTCAAATATAATAACTATTGTTTCCTTAATCTTTTTTAGTCTTTCAAATACTATGGCAATAGTTTTGGTGAAATGTGTTCTCTCATCCCTGTTTATGGGGGGGCCGGTAATTTTTACTTTTAGTATATGTGGTGGAATTTTGAGTACACTGATTATGTGGATAATGTTAAAATATATGGAGAGGTGGTTAAGCTTAATTGGAATAAGCATAGCCGGATCAATAGCACATAATGTCGGACAAATATTGGTAGCATGCTTTATAATGAGTGATTTGTCTGTTATAGGTTATTTACCTGTATTGCTTTTGTCTGGAATTATTATGGGGACTTTTGTAGGGTTATGCAGCTCCTTTTTTGTGAGAGCCTTAAAAAGGTTAAATATTATATCAAATTTATAAGGGGAAATTATGTTTTTTGAAAACCAAAGGTTAAACAGTGATATTGAGAAAGTCGAGGAAAATCTACGTACAAACGTTACTTCAAAAAACCAGCTTTTGGTTCAGGCCATCGCAGATACAGTGGGTGCAGGGGGGAAGAGACTCAGACCCGCAATGGTTATTGTTTCATCATATTTCGGTAAAATGCGGCAGGACAGGCTTGTGCAGCTTGCAAGTGCTATAGAATTGCTTCATACTGCGACTCTAATACACGATGATGTTCTTGATTACTCACCATATAGGAGAAACAGGGAAACAGTTTATAAAAAATACGGAACAGATATGGCTATCTACTGCGGTGATTTTTTGTATACTAAGGCACTTTTGATGCTTGCAGATATTGTTCCAGCAAACCAACTGAAAATAGCTGCTAAGGCGGTAAAAACCATTTGTGAGGGAGAAGTAGATCAATACAGGGATAAGTATGTAATGAACTTGTCAGTTCCTTCATATCTCAAAAGAATTTCAAGAAAAACAGCGGTACTTTTTGGGGCTTCTTGTGCCTTAGGTGCGTTATGTTCAAAATGCAATCACAGTATTACAAACAGCCTTTCAAAACTGGGATTTTACTACGGAGTTATGTTTCAGATGATTGATGATTATCGGGATTACAAAAGCGGTGATTCAGAATGGGGAAAGCCTGTCTACAATGACCTTTCCAAGGGAATACTAACTCTTCCGGGAATATATGCTTGTAAAAATAATAAGGAAATATACGAGATGGTTGAAAACTACTGGAGAAAAGACGAGAAGTCAAATGAAGAACTTCATAATATAATTTCTAAGATATGTTCTTCAGGAGGTATGGAGTATACCGAAAGTTACATACAAAGATATAGACAGAAGGCTTTCCAAGAGATAGAAAAGCTTCCAAAAAGCGAGGCAAGAGACATTCTTGCTGATTTGATAAATAAATTGCATATCTGATATAATAAAGTGGTTCTTTAGAATATGTAATATGGAGTCGACATAATGAAAGTAACAACTGTATCAGTGGTGCTAAGTAATACTACCAGAGCTTTTGATAAAAAATATACTTATAGTGTACCTGAACACCTGTCTCAACAGATATTTCAAGGTTGCAGGGTTCTTGTTCCATTTGGCAGCGGAGAGCAGGTAAGAGAAGGGTTTGTCACGGAAACAAACCCTTTGGTTTTAGAAGATAAGTCAATTGTATATAAAGAAATAAAAGAAATACTAGAGCCTTACCCGCTTTTGACAAATGACAGTATACAGCTTCTGGAATGGATGAAAAGAAGGTATATATGTACATACTCAGACATTATAAAATGTATGTTGCCTCCGGGTATAAGTGTAAAAACAGTTAAGAATATAAAGATTAATGATATTCATAAAGATTTTAAAAAAGCTGGTTTGAAAAAGGTTTTAAGTGTTCTTGACGATTGTGGTGGGGAATGTGAGTACGAAGAACTCAGAGGTATTTGTTCAATAAAGGGATTTAAGTCAGCAATTGAGGAGCTGTGTCTATCCGGTGCGGTTTCCATGGAGGAAAGCTATGAACAAAAGGTTAATGCAAAGACAGTTAAAGCTGTCAGTCTTGCAAGACCAACCTCTGAGATAATAGATGAGCTCGAAAACAACCAGATTAAGAGGATACAACATGTAAGAGTTCTTGAAATACTTCTTGAAAATGAAATAGTTTCGGTTAGTGATATGCAAAGGTTTGCCGGTGTTACAACTTCCGTGCTTGATACTCTTAGCAAACACGGGTACATAAGCTACAAAAGTCTTGAAATTAAAAGGAATCCTCTCAAGGGCAAGCATTATGAAAAGACAGAACCTTTATCTCCTACGGAGGATCAGTCACATGCTCTGGCGTTTTTAAAGAAACAGCTAGACTGCAAAAACTTTCAGGAAACATTACTTCACGGTATTACAGGAAGCGGAAAGACAGAGGTGTACCTTCAGCTTATTTCCCACTGCTTTTTATTAGGGAAAAAGGCTATTTTACTTGTACCTGAGATTTCACTGACACCACAGATGGTAGAGAGATTTGTTTCAAGATTCGGAAACAGAGTTGCTGTTATACACTCAAAACTCTCCCTTGGGGAAAGATTTGATCAGTGGAAACTTATAAGAGACGGTAAAGTCGATGTGGTAGTAGGAGCCCGCTCTGCCATATTTGCACCTATGGAAAATCTGGGATTGATTGTTATAGACGAGGAGCATGAAGGCTCCTACAAGTCTGAATCTATGCCAAGATATAATGCAAAGGATGATGCCCGTAAGAGATGTGAAATTAACAACTGTCTGCTTGTATACGGGTCTGCAACACCTTCTGTTGAGACATATTACAGTGCGGAAACAGAGAAAATTCACCTGTTGGAAATGCAAAACAGACCCAAAACCGCAGAACTGCCAAAAGTTGAGCTTGTAGATATGAGAGTCGAACTGGAAAACGGAAATAAGACGCCTTTTAGTTCAAGATTGGTAGAAGAGCTTCTAAAAAATAAAGATAACAATCAGCAGAGTATTTTATTTCTCAACAGGAGAGGATTTTCAACTTTTGTAATTTGCAGGAATTGTGGTTATACTATGAAATGTCCGGAGTGCAGTATTGCGTTGACATATCATTCAAAAACTAAAAGACTGATTTGTCACTATTGCGGATTTACTGTACAGAATCCTTCTGTATGCCCATCCTGTAAAAGTGAAAATATCAGGTATTTTGGTACAGGAACGCAGAAAATAGAAGAGGAAGTCACAAAGCGTATTCCAGAGGCGTCGGTAATACGTATGGATATGGACACAGTAGGTTATAAAAATGCCCACGAGGAAATACTGAACAGGTTTAAAAATGAAAATATAAATATAATGGTAGGCACACAGATGATAGCTAAAGGACATGATTTTCCTAATGTTACTCTTGTAGGAGTGCTTGCCGCAGACGGCATGCTTAATACAGGTGATTACAGAGCCTCTGAAAGGACTTTTCAGCTTCTTACACAGGTTTCCGGCAGAGCTGGAAGAGGAGACATCGGAGGTCGTGTAATCATACAAACATATAATACTGATGAATATAGTATTATTGCTGCATGCAATCATGATTTTAAATCATTTTACGCCCAGGAAATCATGATTCGTAAACGGCTTGATTATCCGCCGTTTACAAACATTGCATTAATTACCTTTTCAGGCAGACGAGACAGAGGTGTTTTTGAGTCGGCTAAAAGCATGAAACCTTTGCTTTGTGAAGAATGTCCGGAAGACACTCTGGTTCTGGGACCTTCAAGATGCCCGGTACCTAAGATTGCCAACAAGTATCGCTGGAGGCTTGTTGTAAAGGAACGAGATGTAGAGTTACTTATTGAACGGCTATCAGCCATGGGCGATAAGTTTTGGAAAAATAACAAGGACAAAGATGTTACTATGAGCATAGATATAAATCCTTATAATATGCTATAATAGAAAAGATATATATAATTGGAGGTTGGTTATGGCTTACAGGCAAATAAGGAAAGATGGGGACGAAGTATTAAGAAAGATAAGCAGACCGGTTGATACTATTGATAAAAAAATATTCTCTCTTTTAGAGGATATGGCAGATACTATGTACAGGGCCGACGGTGTAGGTTTGGCAGCTCCCCAGATAGGTGTCCTCAAGAGGATGGTTGTTATTGATGTGGGGGACGGTTTATATGAGATGATTAATCCGGTTATTCTGGAGCAAAGCGGAGACCAGGATGGTGTAGAAGGCTGTTTGAGTATCCCCGGGGTATTGGGAAAGGTTAATCGCCCCATGAATGTTACATTGAGATATACAGATAGAAATGGTGAGAATATAACCATCGAAGCCAGTGAATTTTTTGCAAGGGCCATATGCCATGAACTAGACCATTTGGACGGAATTTTATATAAAGATAAGGCACATAAGATGTACACCGAAAAAGAATTTGAGGAAATGCAAAAAGATTAATCTATGAAATATCACGGTTATGTAGGAGAGTGAATTATTAGTGAAGATAATTTTTATGGGTACACCTGAATTTGCAGTACCTAGTCTTGAAATGCTTATAAATGAAGGGTATGAAGTTATTGCAGTTGTTACCCAGCCTGACAAACCAAAGGGTAGAGGTAACAAGTTGGCAGCTCCTCCTGTGAAGGAATTTGCCTTGGAACACGGTATTACAGTTCTTCAGCCTGCTAAAATAAAGACACCTGAATTTGTTGGACAAATCAGGGAATTGGGCCCGGATTTGTTGGTTACCGCTGCATATGGGAAAATTATATCAAAGGAAATGCTTGACGTACCGACCCTTGGCTGTATAAACGTACATGGTTCTCTTTTGCCTGCATACAGAGGAGCGGCTCCTATTCAGTGGTCAATTATAAACGGTGAAAAAGTGACAGGCATTACGACTATGTTTACTGATGTAGGACTTGATACCGGAGATATGCTCCTAAAAAAGGAAATTGAAATAAGTTCAGATATGACAGCCGGAGAATTGCATGACGCAATGGCTGTTTTAGGAGCCCAAGTATTAAAAGAAACTCTTTCAGAACTAAAAAAAGGGACACTTGTAAGAAAGCCACAGGATGATTCCCTATCATCATATGCCCCAATTATTACAAAGGAAGTAGGGCTCATGGACTGGAATAAGACAGCTCAACAGGTACATGATCTGGTAAGAGGAACAAGTCCATGGCCGGGAGCGTACACCTTTTTGAATGAAAGTAAAATGAGGGTTTGGAAAACCTGCGTTTCAACCATGGAGAATAACAAAAGTCATTTACCCGGAGAAATTGTGAAGGTTGACGATAACGGATTACTGGTAAAATGCTCTGACGGCTACATAGTAATAAGTGAGCTGCAATTTGATTCTTCTAAAAGGATGAAAGTAAGCGATTATTTGAGAGGACACAAAATTAGCATAGGTGAGAAACTTGGAAACTAATGTTAAGGCATTTTTACGTATTTTAATTATTATATTGACGGCTTTTATATCACTGTTGATATTATTTGGAGCCGCTTACGTAAATGCTTCCATTGATGTGTATAGTGCCATACTAGTTATATTAATTACAGCTGTGGGTTTTTGTATTGGTGCTTTGGCTGTAATGAGTGGAGCTATTATTCATACATTCAGAAGGAAAAAAGCATCAGGATTAACTTTGGCACTGACAAAGCTTGGATTGCGGATTCTAATGCCTGTTGCTGTTTTATTTACAAAATCAAACAGCAAGGAAAAAAAGAGTATAAGATATTTTTATATTGAATTAAATAATATTGTGGTGGAATCCTATAATAAAAAATATAATCCAAAAGATATCATGATTCTCCTCCCGCATTGTCTCCAGAATAGCCAGTGTGGGCTTAAGGTAACTTCCGACCCAGAGCTTTGTCGTCAATGTGGCAAATGCAAGATTGGAATGCTTTTAAAATATGCAAAGGAAAACGGAATAAGCCTGTTTGTTGCAACAGGTGGTACAGTAGCCAGAAATATAGTAAAAAAAACAAAACCGGGTATTATAATATCTGTAGCATGTGAAAGGGATTTAATGAGTGGTATTTCAGATATTAAGGGTATTCCGGTAATTGGAATTATTAATATACAGCCAAACGGTCCGTGCATAAATACAGATGTAGATGTAGAAGGACTTATTGAAAAAATAAGACAGATTACCGTTAATGCAGCATAAATGCGATTATAAACAGGAGGACAAGTATTATGGGCTTTTTTTATATGGACAGATATTACTTGATACTGGTTGTTCCGGCACTGATTATATCAATGATTGCTCAGATACAGGTTAAAAGTACCTTTAATAAATATAGTAAAATCGGTAATTCCAAACATATGACAGGAGCGGAAGTTGCTCGTTATCTGCTTCAGGTAAATGGCATTCAGGATGTTGAGGTTACTCAGGTAGGCGGACAGCTAACAGACCATTATGACCCCAGAAAGAAAGTACTCAGGTTATCTGAATCCACCTACGGAAGTACTTCAGTAGCCGCTATAGGTGTTGCAGCACATGAAACAGGGCATGCAATACAACACAAAGTAAAATACGGACCTCTTGTTTTACGAAGTACCTTGGTTCCGGTAGCCGGGTTTGGTTCTTCAGCCGGTCCATACATCGCAATATTAGGATTATTTCTGGGCTGGCCGATAATAATTAATATCGGACTGCTTTTGTTTTTTGCAGCGATATTGTTTTATCTTATAACTTTACCGGTAGAGTTTAACGCCAGTAAAAGGGCAATTTCTGTGTTGGGCAGTACAGGAATACTTTTGAGTGAAGAACTGCATTCTGCGAAAAAAGTATTAAATGCGGCAGCAATGACTTATGTAGCATCGGCATTGGTTGCAATTGCCAGTTTTCTGCGTTTACTGCTGCTTGCAAACCAACGCAGAAACAGGGATTAATAAGTAAATAAAAAAGACGCTATTTGGCTCATGGAGGTTAATGTGGCAGTAGATTTGGCAAGAGAAACAGCATTAAAGATTTTATACGATATTACTGAAAATCAAGCATATTCTAATATTTCAGTTAACAGGCATCTTGAAAATGAAAAGCTTAGAGAAATAGACAGGTCATTTGCAACAGAATTGGTCTATGGTACGGTAAAATGGCTTTTGCAGATTGATTATATTATAGGAAAATACTCCAGTATTAAGCTTAAAAAGCTGTCACCATGGATTAAAAATGTTTTAAGATTGGGTGTATACCAGCTTCTTCATACAGATAGAATACCTGTTTCGGCAGCCTGCAACACAGCAGTTGATCTTGCAAAAAGATACGGACATCAGGCTTCCAGCAGGTTTGTTAATGCAGTACTTAGAAATATTTCAAAAAACAAGGATAACATTCCTTATCCGGATAAAAGTGATATTGCAAACTATTTAAGCATTTTATACTCACATCCCGTTTGGATGGTGCAAAATTGGATAGAATTATTTGGGAAAGAATTTACGGAGGAACTGCTAAAAAGTAATAATCAGGTGCCTGATTTCTTTATCAGGACAAACACCTTGAAAACAGACAGACAAACTCTGTTGGATGCACTACATAATGAAGAAATAAATGCAGAACCGGGAAGGTACGTTGAGGAAGCTGTTATATTGAGAAACCCATCGTCGATATCCAACCTTGAAACCTTTAAAAAAGGTTACTTTCAGGTTCAGGATGAGAGTTCAATGTTGGCTGCAAAAATACTTGATCCAAGAGAAGGTGAAACTGTAATTGATGTATGCAGTGCACCTGGTGGCAAGGCAACACATATGGCACAACTTATGAAGAATAAGGGTACAGTTATCGCAAGAGATATTTATCAGCATAAGCTCAATCTTATAGAGCAGTCATGCAGCAGATTGGGGATAAATATTGTAAAAACTGAGATTCATGATGCTTGCGATCTTGATGAAACTCTCATCGGAAAAGCTGACAGAGTTTTGATAGATGCACCTTGTTCAGGCTTGGGCATAATCAGAAAAAAACCGGATATCAAATACTCAAGGACAGAGAATGAGCTAAATGAGATAACCGGCCTCCAGCAGAAGATACTTAAAATTGCTTCAAAGTATTTGAAAGTGGGAGGATACATGATTTACAGTACATGTACAATACAGCCTCAAGAAAATCTTGAAATTGTGGAAGATTTCCTGACTAAAAATCCTGATTTTACATTAACAGGCTTTCATGAACTTATGCCTCAGAATCTCGATATTGCCAGTTCAGCAGAAGGATATATTCAATTATATCCGAATATAAATCAGACAGATGGATTTTTTATAAGTAAAATAAAAAGGGAGAAATAAATTACCTACAATGATTAATTTAATGGATATGACTTTGGAGGAACTTGAACAGATGCTGGCAGATATGGGACAGCAGAAATTCAGAGCAAAGCAGATTTTTAAATGGACAAACAGCGGAATCAGAACATTTGCTGATATGACTAATATCTCAAAGCAATTAAGAGATGAACTAGAAAAAGTTACAAAAATAAGCAGGATTAAAATAGCTGATAAGCTTCAGTCAAAAATTGATTCCACGGTCAAATATTTATTTGAACTGGAGGACGGAAATATTATTGAAAGTGTTCTTATGGAGTACAAGCATGGTTTTACAGCCTGTATATCCTCTCAGGCCGGTTGCAAAATGGGCTGTAAGTTTTGTGCATCTACAGGAGCAGAGTTTTCAAGAAATTTGACGCCAGGTGA
This sequence comes from Bacillota bacterium, assembly GCA_023412275.1. Taxonomy (GTDB): domain Bacteria; phylum Bacillota; class Clostridia; order Acetivibrionales; family DSM-1351; genus Ruminiclostridium. Next base: position 11,962 of record JAEYNY010000187.1, on the reverse strand, counting down.
AATGCTTGATCAGGTAATGACTATGCAAGAGGATTCCGGTAACAGGATTGGCCATATAGTATTGATGGGAATCGGGGAACCACTGGATAATTACGAAAATGTAATTAAGTTTTTAAAAATTGTAAATCACCCGGATGGTTTGATGATAGGAATGCGAAATATATCTCTTTCAACCTGTGGTGTAGTCCCTAGAATGTTACAGCTTGCACAGGAGAATATTCCCATAACCCTATCAGTCTCCCTACATAGTGCAAGGGATGATAAAAGGTCGGCTATGATGCCGGTTAATAAGGCTTATTGTATTGACAAATTAATTTCAGCATGTAAGATATATACAGAGAGTACAAAAAGAAGGATAACATTTGAATATGCAATGATTTCAGGTGAAAATGATTCTGAGCAGGATGCCAGAGAGTTAGCGGGACTATTGAAAGGAATGCTTTGCCATGTAAATTTGATTCCGGTAAATACCGTTACAGGTAATGGTTATAAAAAAAGCTCAAGAATTCACATAGATAAATTTAAGAACATTTTGGAGTCTAAAGGTATTGAGACTACCGTAAGAAGAGAACTTGGCAGCGATATAAATGCGGCGTGCGGCCAGCTTAGAAAGAATAAAATTGACAGTAGTGCCAATTTACTTTATGAATCTTAAAAGTGTTTATTTCAGGAGTGATATGTTTGAAGTATGGTATTAAAACTGATAGGGGATTGAAAAGACAGCTAAATGAGGATAATTGTAATGTTCTGGTAGGTTATCCCGGAATTCCTGTTTGTTTCGTCATAGCTGACGGAATGGGCGGTCACCAGTGCGGTGAAGTCGCAAGTAAACAGGCAGTTGACTCGGTCTGCAATCACCTTCTGAAATCTGATTGGTCGACAGAAGATATTCCTGAGTTATTAAAAAATATAATAACTACAGTAAATGAAGAGATATATAATTTTTCACTGCTCGACATTTCTACCCAGGGTATGGGGACTACACTTATCATAACTGTACTTAAAAACAGGAAACTTTATATTGGCCATGTTGGTGATAGCAGAGTTTACCTGATAAGAAACAAAACAATCGAGAAAGTAACCTGGGATCACTCATTTATAGAAGAAATGCTTAAAAACGGCTCTATAACAAAGGATGAAGCAATAAACCATCCTAAAAAAAATCTCATTACCCGTGCTGTTGGATATGAACCTGATTTACAGGTTGATACATATGAAATAGACATTGAAGAAAATGATGTTATACTTTTATGCACTGACGGTCTTAGCAACATGATAGCAGAAGACGAAATTTTGGACATAATTACTAATACTAAGGATCCCCAGGATGCTTGTGATACTTTAATCCAAAATGCAAATAATAAAGGCGGGGAAGACAACGTAACCGTAATCATTGGGAAAATATAAAATGAGGTGAAGTATGGAAGGTCAAATTTTAGGAAACAGGTATCTTTTACTGGAAAAGATAGGCGGCGGTGGGATGGCTGTCGTATATAAAGCAAAATGTACACTTTTAAATAGGTTTGTAGCTGTAAAGGTATTACGGACAGAATTTACAAACGACGATGAGTTTGTAAAACGGTTCAAAATAGAAGCTCAGGCTGTTGCAAGCCTTTCACACCCCAATGTCGTATCAATTTATGACGTGGGACATCAGGACGATATCCATTACATTGTTATGGAATATGTCGATGGTATGACTTTAAAGGACTATTTGAATAAGCATGGTGCGTTAAACTGGAAAGATGCAGTTAAAATAACCATACAGATTTGTTCAGCAATTGAACATGCTCACAAGAATAACATTGTACATAGAGATATAAAGCCGCACAATATCCTACTGACCAAAGAAGGTATTGCGAAGGTCACTGATTTTGGAATAGCACGTGCAGTAACCTCTTCTACAATTACTATGGTTGGAAGTACCATCGGTTCGGTACATTATTTTTCTCCGGAGCAGGCAAGAGGTGGATTTATAGATGAAAAATCCGATCTGTACTCATTGGGAATTGCACTCTATGAAATGGTTACCGGCAAGGTTCCTTTTGATGGGGATTCACCTGTAGCAGTGGCGTTAAAGCACATTCAGGAAATGCCGTTGGAGCCTCATAAGCTAGTTCCAAGCTTGCCTTATGGTGTAAATGAAATAATAATGAAAGCTATTCAAAAAGAACAAAATATGCGTTATCAGTCTGCCACGGAAATGCTCAGTGATTTAAACACAGTTCTTGTACAACCTCAGGGTGGGTTTGTTGGTCATAATTCTGTTTCAAGCCAGTCAACAATCAGAATGAGATCAGTAAATTCAGACGATATTGACAGCACTGTGAGAGTAAGTACAAGGCCGACCAATGTGAATAATAAAAAGTATGAGTCCGAAAAGCAAAAAAAGAAAAACAATACTACTTATTGGTTGGCCGGTATTGCCAGTGTGGTAGTTATAGGAGTTTTGTTATTTATAACTATCGGTTTGTTAACAAAAGGCGGAACTGATAATAAAGTAAATACTATGCCTGATTATCGTAATAAGAAATTTGAAGATATTAAGGATGATTTAGTTAAAAGAGGAATCAATTATACCGAGAACTGGCAGGATAATGATGCAGTAGATAAAGGTGTAATATATGATCAGAGTGTCGAACCGGGAACAGAGTACAGGGACGGAAGTTTTACAAATCTTGAGCTTACTATCAGTAACGGCCCCAAGAGCAAAAAAGTCCCCGATGTAACAAATAAGGATTATAGGGATGCTCAAAGTAAACTTGAAAGTCAGGATATAAAATATAGGATTGAAGAAGAATTTAATGAGGATGTTAAGGAAGATTATGTAATCCGTACAGATCCAAAAGCGAATGAAGAAATTACAGAGGAAACAGTTGTAACGATCTTTGTTAGTAAGGGTGCGGAAGTTAAATTAATAAAAGTGCCGAATCTGGTTGGAAAAACCGAAAGTGTCGCTCTACAACTTCTTAAAGATGCAAAATTATCACTTGGAAGTGTGCTTCCGGCAGGCACTACAAATGGAATCGTTAATAAACAAGCACCTGAAGCATACTCTGAAGTTGCTCCTGGTGAAACGGTAACAATCTGGCTTACACCTCAGGAACAACAAGCACCTGCAAGTCCAAGCCAGAGCCAATCATCCGATACTCAGACCAACGGTAATGTAGGTGGAGATAATACAAAAGGTGGTAAAGGTAGTAAAGGAAATACATCCGGAGATCAGAATACCTCGGGTACACAACAGCCGGATAACGGCTCCGGAGATGGAGATAATAAAACAAACCCTGATGGAAAGTAAAATAGGAGGTTCATTTTGCCGCTTGGTATAATACTAAAGGGAATTGGTGGTTTTTACTACGTTAAGCAACAAGATACAGAGGATATTTATGAGTGCAAACCCAGAGGGGTATTCAGAAAGAATTCTGTTACGCCCCTTCCTGGAGATAGGGTGGGTTTTAGCATTATTGACGAAGCTAAAAAACTTGGAAATGTTGATGAAATACTTCCACGTAAGTCAGAACTTGTACGCCCGGCAGTTGCCAACGTTGACCAAATAGCCATCGTTGTAGCTGCAAAAGCACCAAACCCGGATTATATGTTGCTGGACAAGCTGTTAATTACCTCTGAAACAAAAAACATTAGAGTTATAATATGTATTAATAAAATTGACCTTGACGACGGCACTGCTAAAATGGTCAGAAATGCATACTCATTGGCCGGCTATGAAGTAGTGGAAATAAGTTCTGTCCGAAATGTCGGCTATAAGCTATTAAAGGAAGAACTAAAAGGACATATTACTGTTTTTGCCGGACAGTCCGGGGTAGGGAAATCAACCATTTTAAATCATATTATGGATTCATGGGTTATGGAAACTGGTAGTGTGAGCAACAAAATAGAACGTGGCAAGCATACTACCCGGCATGCAGAACTTCTCGAACTTAAATACGGTGGTTATGTTGCAGATACCCCCGGGTTTAGTTCTTTTGAGATTGCAGATATCCCGTACAATGAACTGGAAAGATATTATCCCGAGTTCCGACCATACATTAATACCTGCAGGTTTAATTCCTGTAGTCATATAACAGAACCTGGATGCAGGATCATAGAAGCACTTGAACGAAGCGAAATTGACAATAACAGATATCAAAGATATATACAATTATATAAAACCTTAAAAGATATTCCACAATATAAAGGGAAAAAGACCGAATCTAGGAGAGTGATAAAATGATTAAAATTGCACCTTCAATTTTATCAGCCGACTTTTCATGTCTTGGCAGTGAAATTGAAAAAATTGATAAAAACGGTGCTGATATTATTCATATCGATATTATGGATGGCCATTTTGTGCCAAATATAACAATCGGGCCGGGAGTTGTTAAATGTTTACGTAAATACACAAATAAACCCTTTGATGTTCATCTAATGGTATCAAATCCCGATGAATATATAGAGCGGTTTGCACAAGCAGGTGCTGATATTATAACGGTACATGCTGAAGCTTCAAAACACCTGAACAGAACAATTCAAATAATAAAAAAATGCGGAAAGAAAGCAGGTGTCGCTTTAAATCCGGCTACTCCTCTGACTGTACTTGATTTTGTATTACAGGACGTGGATATGGTACTTATAATGACCGTTAATCCCGGTTTCGGAGGCCAATCCTATCTGCCCCTATCTACAAAAAAGATTTCAGATTTAAAAAATATGATGATAAGAAATGCACTTGAAGTAGATATTGAAGTAGACGGTGGAATTGATACCAACAATATAAATATCGTAACAAAGGCAGGAGCTAATGTAATTGTTGCAGGATCTGCCGTATTTAAACAAGATGACGTTGGTGAAGCGATTAGAAGCTTAAAACTGAATTCCTACAACAGAAGTGCATTGTAATTCCATATGGTGGAGAGGTAGAATGAAAGCTGTTTGTGTTTGTAATGGTTCAATTAGTGATTATGACAAAATAAAAAAATACATACTTGATTCAGATTATATTATTTCTGTAGATGGAGGGGCGGGTCACCTGAGAAAAATGGGAATTAATCCGGATATTCTGATAGGTGACTTTGATTCTGCTAATTCAAAGGATTTAGATTATTATGTAAGCAAAGGCATAAAAGTTTCAAAGTTTCCCATTGAAAAGGATATGACTGATTCAGAACTTGCGATTGAAAAGGCCTTGGAGTTAGGAGCTGACGAGGTTGTCTTTTTAGGTGCATTGGGCACACGGATTGACCATTCCTTTGCAAACGTTATGCTCCTAAAAAAAATGCTGGATATTGGCCTTAGAGGCTCTATTATAGACGAACATAACGAATTATATATGTTCAATTCAAATTTCAGCTTTGGTAAAAAAGAGGGGCGAAAGCTCTCTTTAATTCCAATAACAGAAAAGGTTACAGGTGTAAGTACAAGTGGTCTAAAATATCCGCTTGTCGATGCAACTATGGTTCTGGGAACTTCCTGGGGGATTAGTAATGAATTTGAGGAAGAAGTAGCTTCGGTTAGTATTGAAAGTGGGATTTTACTTGTATGCTTATCCAGAGATTAACATGCAAAATGTGCAGTAAAAATGTGGTTGCCAATAGTAAAAAATCATGTTAATATTGGATTGAATATGTAATATTTTAGGGGCATTAGCGCAGTTGGGAGCGCATCACACTGGCAGTGTGGGGGTCAGGGGTTCAAGTCCCCTATGCTCCACCAAAATATAAACTACAAGGCCGAAACCTTGTGGTTTTTTTATTTCAAAAAAGTCGGGAATATCACACGTATACAATGCAATAGATGCATGGATCTGGCATTTCAAAGATGTCGCAATCAGTTGGAACAGCTTTACCAAGGACTTCAAAACAGCAAAGGCTGAATATGAAAAGCCGTGGCGTTACGAAGAAGAATATAAGACAAAATTAGCACGTCAGGCAGAACTTAACATTGAGCTTGATTTAAACAAGCAAGATGAAGTTATTGGAGGTTAATCATAAATTAAAGAAAAAGAGAAAGCTGAAATCAATGCTTCATCTTTAGTCCCTGATGAAGAAGAGTAGGAAATGGGAGATGTAAAATGAAAGGGGCATAAGTCATAAAACATATTATAAGGTGGCAATAGCAAAATATTGCGAACAAAGCAAGTTGATCTTTGAAAACTGAATAGAGCGGTACTTGTTACAACATAAATACTATTGACTAAATTTATTGCCAAATATAGTATAGATGTAATAGTTTCATTCATGTACTAATGTAATAGTACGATAATCAGAATTAAAGAGGTAAGAATGAGAAGAGAGTTTATTATAGATGGTAGAAAATTTGATGATTTAGAAGGTTTTTATCATGAAATTGATAGCTTAATTACTAAAGATTTGCCATGGAAAACACGTAATTTGGATGGGTTTAATGATTTACTTAGGGGCGGATTTGGTGTCCATGAATATGGTGAACCTATAAAGTTTAGATGGATACATTTCGCAAACAGCAAACAATGTCTTGGGTATGAAGCAACAATAAAATACTATGAGGAGATGCTCAAAACTTGTCACTCCACCAATATTAGCCGTGTTAAACAACTTTTAGAGGACGTAAAAAGGCATTCAGGGCCAACTATTTTAGATAAAATAATAGAGGTAGTTTTGGATACAGCCGACTCTGGTCATGACTGTAAGTTGGACACGGATGACTAGGTCAATTTAAGCAAGCTTATATTTTATGATTTAAATTACAGTTATGAATTAAGAGATATTAATAAACAAGTGAATAGAATTCTAAAAGTTGGTACCGCATTATTCAGTAAATGGAAATGCGGTTTTTTTGCCCACTTTAGGGCGCAAAATGAATATTATCCACATTAGGATTTGTGATAAGTTTTTTTGTTATATGGTGATACCAATTAGATTAAGTGAATATTGCGGCCCAAAGTAAGTAATTTTTTATGATTTTCCACGTTGATTAATTTTTAAATAAGTAAATTCGTATTTCGCATCCTTTACTATACACTTCAGGGCTATCTCGACAATAAAAGTAAATATAGCTAATAATATAAAATTTGTAAAAGAGATACCAGATCGAATATAATTGCCGTTGCTGAATTCAAAAACCTGATCTAAAACACTGCCTTTTACAAATACAACAGCTGCTATAACAAATAAGATAACACTACAACATAACAGTATATTAGTATTTACTAGTATTTTCGAAATATGGCATATAGCTCCTCTAAGTAGTAAATATTAATATTCTACATAAAGCTCTTATTAGAGTCAATCCATTTAACTAGTACGAATAAAGTGTTTCTTTCGGTGAAGAATTAAATCTTATGCAAATTAAATATCTGTAAATAATAGTATCAAATATGTTTTTAGGATGTGATATTTATGCAGTTTAAAAGGTTAAAATCATATTTTGTAGTGATACTTTGTTTTTCATTTCTTTTCTTTCAACCTAAAAAAACTACTTATGCTATAAACGAGTTAAAATCAAATGTAAAAGCAAATATGGAATTTAAAATAAAATATATAAAAGAAGAAAAGGAGGGGGAGTTCAATTATTCATTGGACAAGATTTCATATAAGCCTTTATGTGACGCTCAGGTAATTGTTATTGATAATATAAGTGGAGAAATAATCACATCAGGATATTCAAATAAAAAGGAATTTGGAAAACTGACATAACAGTTAATAAAGATCCTAAATTTGTAAATAAAGATTTGGGGACAGTAACCACCATAACTGTTGCTGATGGATTCACTGAAACAATTCATTTCAATGCACCTGTAAGTGAATTAGCCTCCATTGGTAATTCCTCCTTGAAAAACTTTATTAAACTTTTTCAAGCTAGCTTTAAAAAGTTATGCAATTTTTTAAAGTAGCTTGTGAAAACATATAAAAAATATTGACAAAAACATTTCCGTGAAATAACATAGTAAACAGATAGGAATAGTCTAAATTACAATAAAAGGAAGAGTAAGTTAAAGTAGATCTACAGAGAGAAATCCTCATAGGCTGGAAGGGGTTTAAGGTTAATATTAACTGAAATGCATCCTTGAGTACTGGATTGAAGTATAGTAGACTCCAGCGGCTACACCCGTTATAGTGTTGAGGCATTTGAGTACCGAAAGTGGTGAGAAGCCGGATTTTGCGTCCGGGTAAACAGAGTGGAACCGCGGAATTAACTTCTTCCTCTAAATCGAGGGAGGTTTTTTGCGAAAATAAACAACAATCTTAGATTTGTAAGGGTGTTAAGCATGATTGAGGTGACAAATAAATGAATCTTAACTGGCAATTTATAATGGATAGCTTGCTACTTTACTGGGAAGCTGGATGGACAACACTAAAACTCGGATTTTTGGGTATATTGATTTCTTTAATAATTGGTTTTGTATGCAGCATTGTTCTGTACTTCAAGGTTAAAGTGTTAAAATCAATTGTTCAAGTTTATATCGAATTATCACGCAATACTCCGTTGCTTATACAGTTGTTCTTCTTATACTTCGGGCTTACAAAACTGGGGATCGCCCTAAGCGAGAATGCATGTGCGATTATTGGTTTGTCTTTCTTAGGAGGAAGCTATATGGCGGAGGCCTACAGAAGCGGTTTGGAAGCTATAAGCAAGACACAGATTGAATCAGGCCTTAGCATAGGGCTTAACAAAGCTCAGCTTGTGAGATATGTGATTTTTCCCCAGGCATTTTCAGTTAGTATGCCTTCGTTAGGTGCAAATTGTATTTTTTTGCTGAAAGAAACCTCTATAGTAGGAGCCATTTCAGTGGTTGACCTTATGAATATAACAAAGGACCTAATAGGTATGTATTATCAAACCTTTGAAGCACTGTTCATGTTGGTGGCTGTATATTTAGTCATAATTTTGCCTTTATCATTACTACTAACATGGTTTGAAAGGAAGGTGCGGTATGCAGAGTTTGGGAATTAGTGTGCTTTTTAAGGGAATGAATATGCAGCGCCTTTTTGACGGCTTGCTAGTAACAGCAAAGATAGCTTTTATTTCAATTGTTATAGGATCGTTTCTAGGAATAGTTTTAGGAGTTATCTGGACATCAAAGTCAAAATGGATACGTTCGGTTTGTCGAATATATTTAGAAGTGTTTAGAATAATACCGATTCTTGTTTGGTTGTTTATTATGTATTTCGGAGTTACTACCGCGTTAAATCTACATGTAAGTGGAGAGATCACTTCTATTATTGTATTTACTCTTTGGGGTGCTGCCGAAATGGGGGATATCGTAAGAGGTGCATTGGAATCGCTGCCAAAACATCAGATTGAGTCTGGAAAGGCAATAGGGCTTAGTTTCTGGGGACTTTACAGGTACATTTTAATACCACAGGCAATAAGGAGAATGTTACCGGGTGCCATAAATTTGGCTACAAGGATGGTTAAGACTACCTCTCTGGTAGTTTTGATAGGAGTTATAGATGTTATAAAGGTAGGCCAGCAGATCATAGAGTTTTCACGTTTAGAGGTGCCTACAGCATCCTTTTGGGTTTATGGCTTCGTATTTATACTTTATTTTATAATTTGTTATCCACTTTCAATGTTAGCTAAGAGGTTAGAAAATAAGTGGAATGGATAGGGAGGTTATCATGGATAAGGGGAGCAACGAAGTATTGCTTGAAATAATGGGTTTACACAAGGAATATGACGGGATAACGGCACTAGAGAATATAAATCTCAGTATAAAAAAAGGAGAAGTTGTTGTTGCTTTAGGACCGTCAGGGTGTGGAAAGAGTACTCTCTTACGATGTCTCAATGGCCTCGAAAGTATTCAAGGGGGAGATATAAAATTCAGGAATAAAAGTCTTATCAATAAAGATGTGAACTGGCAGGAAATCCGCCAGCATATAGGGATGGTATTCCAGAGCTATGATTTATTTCCACATATGACAGTCATGGAAAATATCCTTTTAGGCCCTATTAAAGTGCAAAAGAGAAATAAATTTGAGGTGATGGAGCAGGCAAAGCAGTTATTAGACAGGGTAGGATTACTTGAGAGACTGAACTCATATCCTCGTCAGCTTTCAGGTGGTCAGAAGCAGAGAATAGCTATTGTAAGGGCTTTGTGTATGAATCCTGACATTATGTTATTTGATGAGGTTACCGCATCACTTGATCCTGAAATGGTAAGAGAGGTTTTAGAAGTCATATTGGGACTGGCGAAGCAGGGGATGACAATGGTTATTGTAACTCATGAAATGTCATTTGCCCAGGCTGTTGCCGATAAGATAGTGTTTATTGATAAAGGCAGTATATGTGAAATATCAGAGCCAGATGTATTTTTTACAAACCCCAAGACAGAACGTGCTAAGCACTTCTTAAATATATTTCAATACTAAATAAAAATGAGAGGAATGATTGCAATGATTATAATTAAAAGAATTATCCCATTAGTAGTAAGTGTAGTATTAGCATTGGGGCTACTGGTAGGCTGCAGTGCAAATACAAATACTTCAAATAAGAAGAGTTCAATTGATGAAATAAAAGAGCGAGGTACAATTAAGATTGGTGTATTCAGCGATAAAAACCCATTTGGCTACGTGGATGCAAATGGCAAGAATCAAGGTTTTGATGTATATATAGCCAAAAGATTTGCAAAAGATTTACTAGGAGATGAATCAAAGGTTGAATTTGTATTGGTAGATGCAGCAAGCAGAGTTGCATACTTGGAATCAAACAAGGTTGATATAATAATGGCAAACTTTACGGTTACAGACGAAAGAAAACAAAAGGTGGATTTTGCAAATCCATATATGAAGGTTTCCCTTGGAATAGTATCCCCAGACAGTGCTCCAATTACCTCAGTTGATCAACTAAAGGGCAAGAAAGCTATTGTCGCTAAAGGAACAACCGCTGAGACATATTTAACAAAGAATTATCCAGACATAGAACAACTAAAGTTCGAACAATATACAGAAATATTTGAAGCATTAAAAGACGGGCGCGGTAGTGCAATAGTTAACGACAACACTGAAGTAATAGCATGGGCAAAACAGAATCCTGGATTCACTGTTGGTGTACCATCATTGGGAGGTCAGGATACAATAGCGCCTGCTGTAAAGAAAGGAAATAAAGAGCTCCTCGATTGGATTAATAATGAACTCACTGCCCTCGGAAAAGAGAATTTTATACATAAAGCTTATGATGCTACATTAGCAGATGTATACGGGGAAGATTACAAAGAGAGTCTTGTTATAGAGGGTGGAAAATAAGAATAACTAGATGAAATAAGAATATAGTCCAATGATTTGCTGGATATGCTCCCCAATGGTATATAGGTTCTGTTTTAAAATATCTTATACCGGAAGGGGAGCATTTTCATTATCAAATAAAACTTCATAAGGCAGTAGTAAACGTACGTTTTATAAATGAATAATTAAATATAAATAATAGCAGAGTAGATCAGGGGTTGTAACAGCTAAAAAACTGTTATGGCTCTTTTACTATGTTTAGTAATTTCAATAACACCTAATTTCAATAATTCATAACAATTTTTATTCATTTGCCTACGTAAAAATGTCAATATAACTGACACAAAATTTTCAAAAATAGTAGCGTAATGCGTGAAAACAGTGTATAATAATTTCAAATAAGAGGTAAATTTGTACACTAAAGAATACAAATAAATATTTTTACATTTTTAAGGACGCATTTTATGAGAGTCAAATATTTTGATATTGGGTGGTTATCAAGAACCGATGGGCCGGGCAACAGAACAGTACTGTTTTTGCAGGGGTGTAATCTGCGGTGCCCCTGGTGCCATTCTCCTCATTCAAGAGAAGATGAATCTCCAATCCTTTTTAACGAAGGAAGGTGTATTAATTGCCATAACTGTATGGAGATTTGCATTCAAAATGTCCATTCTTTCAGGAATGGAATCCACATGGTTCAAAGAAAAAACTGTATAAAGTGCGGCAGGTGTATTGAAGCCTGTCCGACTTCAAGGTTGGAT
>JAEYNY010000032.1 GCA_023412275.1 Bacillota bacterium | reverse complement strand
TAAACTAGGGTAGTATTAAAGATAAAATAAATTTTTATGCATTTTTATATTATGGAGGTAAGGTATGATAGTAGCTGGTGATTTTAAAAATGGCGTAACATTTGAATTGGATAATAATATATTTCAGGTAGTAGAATTCCAACATGTAAAGCCGGGAAAAGGAGCTGCGTTCGTAAGAACAAAGTTAAAGAATATAATAACAGGTGCAACAGTTGAAAGAACTTTCAATCCGACAGATAAAATGCCAAAAGCTCATATCGAAAGAAAGGATATGCAGTATTTATATAATGATGGTGATTTATATTACTTTATGGATGTTGAATCCTTTGAACAACTTCCTATAAATAAGGAAACAATTGGAAATACTCTTAATCTTGTTAAAGAAAATGATATTGTAAAGATTCTTTCACATAAAGGAAATGTTTTCGGTATTGAGCCTCCTACATTCGTAGAGCTTGAGGTAACAGAAACAGACCCTGGGTTTAAGGGTGATACTGCTACCGGTGCAACAAAACCTGCTACAGTTGAAACTGGTTATGTTATAAAAGTGCCCCTTTTTGTTAACACTGGAGATATAATAAGAATTGATACAAGAACAAATGAATATATGGAAAGAGATAAATAATAAAATACCAAAGTGGTAATGAGGAGGTAAATATGAGCTATATTAGCGAACGTGTAGCATTCATTAAAGGTTTGGCAGAGGGTATGAAAATTAATGATTCAACCAATGAAGGGAAACTGTTAAACGCTATAATCGATGTTCTGGATGACATTTCACTTGCAATTGAAGATATTGAAGAAATTCAGGACGATCTTGGTGAACAGGTAGACAGCATAGATGAGGATCTCGCAGAGATTGAAAAGCTTATTTATGATGAAGATGACATTGAGTTTGAAGAAATTGAGTGCCCTAACTGTGGCGAAAAAATCGACGTTGATCTTGAAATGATTGATGAAGATGCTGAGTCCATAGAGTGTCCCCATTGCCACGAGAAAATAGAATTGGAATGGGATTGTGAATGTGATGATGATTGTGGTTGCGGCTGTGGTCATGATCATGATGAAGAATAATTAATAATATGCTATTTAAAGCTGTCAACATAATATGTTGGCAGCTTTTTTGAGGTTAGGGGAATTATGGTAGTTACATTTCAAATAAATATACTTAATACCTGCAGCAAAAATTTGAAAGGATTTTTGTGATTTATGGATAGGACAATAAAACTCTGGCTTAATATTTTGCTTTTTGTTTTCCTTGTTCTTATTTTATCCTCTACAATTGCACTAAATAATAAGAATATGGAAACTATGCTTGTACTGTCATCGATTTTAGTAACATCTGTCAGTACCAGATATTTGTTTTTGTATGAATCAAAGAAATTCTATAATATTGGTATAGCAAGTATTTGTATTGATACGGTTATAGTGTATATAATGAATAATATAGATACATATGGAATATGCAGAATGTTTTATTTGGTTCTCATCGGTGAGACAATCATATTTTATCCGATACTTCTTGGAATAATAGTCTGGACAGCCGGCTTTTTAATATTTTTGATAATAACATATGTCTTGAATAAGTCAGCAACATTATTTGAGTTGCCATCATATTTTGCTTCCGGTGTCTTATCTGTTATTTTTATATCATTTATCATGTCTATTGTAAAATATGTTATAAATCAGCACTCCAGACTTGACAGAACCATGAAGGAACTTGAAGCTGCTCATGAGCAACTGAAGGAAACTTCGAAACAGCTTGAGAAGATGGCTATAATAAAGGAGCGAAACAGAATAGCAGGAGAGGTTCATGATACTATCGGCCATACTCTTACTACTGTTCTTGTTGAAATAGAAGCAGGAAAAAGAATTATGAAAAAGGACACGGACAAGGCCCTGTACAAGCTGGAGTTGGCACAAGAAGAGGTACGGAAGGGCCTGGGAGACATCAGTAAATCCATAAAGACAATCAGTAATGGTTCTACTGATTTTGAGAATTTTGAGTCATCTGTCGAGAAAATTGTAAAGGAAACTCAAATACATACAGGAGTAAAAATAAAATGTCAGTTTGAAAATATATCAAATGTGCCGAAAGCAGTGGGAGAAGTGCTTTTGAAAGCATTAAAGGAAGGTATTACAAACGGAATTCGGCATGGGAAATGTAATGGATTTACTCTTCAAATATCTCTTGAAAATAACTTTACTACTTTCCGGTTAGTGGACAACGGTATTGGGTGTAAAAAACTTGATTATGGTTTTGGCCTGACAACTATGAAAGAAAGAGTGGAAGGAGTTGGAGGCAGAATAAGTTTGTATTCAGAACTCGGTAAAGGTAGCTGTCTTGAATTAATTATTCCATTTAGAAAGGAAGAGTGAAATGGAAAAGATCAGAATTATGATTGCCGATGATCAACCCCTTATGTGTGATGGCTTGAAAACCATATTGGAAAATGAAGAGGGAATAGAAGTTATTGCAACCGTAGGAGATGGTCTAAAAGCTTATGAACTTGGGTGTCAATTGAAACCTGATGTAATTCTTATGGATATCAGAATGCCTGTAATGGATGGAGTGGAAAGTGTAAGATTGATAAAGCGGCAACATCCTGAAATTATTGTGATAATACTTACCACCTTTGATGACGATGAGTACATCCTGGATGCATTGACCAATGGTGCTAACGGATATCTTTTGAAGAGTATTCAGACTGAAAAGCTTATACGATGTATAAAAGATTCAGTTGCAGGGATATTTTCTATGAATAAGGATATTGCATCTAAACTGGCGGCAAGATTATCTGGAATTAATACGACTAAGATAGAAAATTCCATCAAAGATTTATCTGAGAGAGAATTAGAAATTGCAGGACTAATAGCGCAAAGCTATTCAAACAGAGAGATTGCTGCAAAACTATTTATTACGGAGGGTACCGTAAAAAATTATATAAGCACAATTTACGAGAAAATCGGCTCCAATGATAGAGTTAAAGCAGCAAGCATGCTGAGAGAACTTCTTGAAACATAATATGACTTACTTTATGACTTCGGTAACTAATCATATGACTATTAATTTACTATAATATAGTCATAAAATAACAAAGGAGGCATATTCATGAAAAATCGGATTATCGGAATTCTTATCTTTTTGTTCTTTATGGCGGTACCGTTTTTGCTAGAGGGAGGAGATATTAAAAGGATTCTTTTAATAAGTCCTTTCTTAATTGTATTTGGACCTGCCATTGGTTTAACTGTAGCATTTTATAAAAAAGGAATGGAAACACAGCATATCTTAAAGAAAGCAAAGAAGTATCTTATTGTTTGCGGTATTTTGGGAACATTGATCGGCTTCATTTCTATCTTTAGTATAGAAGCCTCAAACATAATTTCAGTCGCAGACATATTAAGAAAGATTTCGGGTTGTTTAGTGTCTACTCTTTACGGACTGTTGGCTGCCTACATAATTGATACCTTTATAAAGGAATAATGAACACATGAATATACTGGAATCCATGTCGTGAGATAATCATCTCAGGCATGGATTTTTTTATATAAACTATTGACACAAATTCACTATAGTTGTATTATTGTATTAATCACTTAATACAATAATACAACCTAAAGGAGAGTACATTATGACAAATAAAAAGTACATCTTACTAATAATTGTTTCCACTATATTCTTATTATCCGGATGTACATATGGAAGCTTTAGTACTTTGAAATCTGTTGAAAATAATACTTTAAGCATGATGTCCATGAGTTATGAAAGATTTAACGGATATAAAGCTACTTCTATTAAAGTAAAGGAAGGCAATCCCATTGATGTAAATGTTGATATTGTTTCAACCAAAGGAAAACTGGATGTGTCGATTACAGATGAAAAGGGCCACAGTGTTTATGAAGGTAAGGATATACCCACATCATCCTTTTCAGTGAGACTTGACAAGTCCGGAGACTACAAACTTAAAGTTTCAGGTGAAAAGCACTCCGGGAGCTATAAAATTACATGGGGAAAGGCAAGTGAAGATAATGAAAAATAGCTGTAAGGGGGAGGTGGTCTGATGGCAAATGATTTTTCATCTAATATTCCCATATATATTCAAATAATGAATGAAGTTAAGCTAAAGATTGTTTCAGGAGTATGGGAAGCAGGGCAAAGGCTTCAATCTGTCAGAGAACTGGCTTTAGAGTTTTCAGTTAATCCCAATACCATGCAGAAGGCCTTATCAGAACTTGAAAGAGAGGGTTTGCTGTATGCAGAAAGAACATCGGGAAGGTATGTTTCTCAGGACGAGGAAAAAATAAAAAAAGCACGGGATGAGATGGCTGAAGAATACACCGGGAATTATTACAACCTGATGAAGAAACTTGGTTATACGAAAGAAGAAATAATATATGTAGTATCGAGCAGATTGGCTGATATTGAAAAAGGAGGTATTAAAAATGAGTAATATAATTGAAATAAACGCACTACATAAGTCTTATGGGGCCAGAAAGGTTCTGGAAAATGTGTCTCTATCCTTAGAAAGTGGGACAATAGTAGGTTTGCTGGGACCAAACGGATGCGGTAAGACATCAATGATCAAGATAATTGCAGGGCTTATACAAGATTATGAAGGACAGGTACTGATTGATGGAAGAGTGCCTGGTGAGTACACAAAATCCATTGTTTCCTATTTACCTGAAAAAACATATCTTGGTGATAACTTAAGAGCTAAGGACGCTCTGGACTTCTTTGAAGATTTTTATTCCGACTTTGACCGTGAGAAGGCATCGAAAATGCTTTCCCAATTCAAGCTTGATCCAAATCAAAAGATAAAAAGCATGTCAAAAGGTATGCAGGAAAAAGTTCAGCTCATTCTTGTAATGTCAAGAAAGGCAAAGGTATATTTACTGGATGAACCTTTGGGAGGACTTGATCCCGCTTCACGTAAAGCAATGCTTGATATAATTCTGAACAATTATTCTGAAGATTCAGTAGTACTTCTTTCAACTCATCTGATAAACGATGTTGAAAGAATATTTGATAGGGTAATCATGGTGGGAGAAAAGAGAATTCTGATAGATGATACTGTTGATAATATTCGTGAGAAGAATGGTAAATCTGTTGAAGAACTTTTTGAGGAGGTGTTCAAATGTTAGGAAAATTATTCAAATACGAAATTAAAGATACATCAAGAATAATACCTTTCTTTTATTTAATAACAGCAGTTCTGGTGGGTTTATCCCTGCTTGCCGGAAAACTGGAGTTGGGATGGTTCAAGATAACATCTTCAGTGCTGCTGCTATTAGTTGGGATTGCAGTATTTGTTGTTACACTGGTAGTAATATGTATGAGATTTTATAAAAACTTATACTCAAATGAAGGATACTTAAGTTTTACATTACCATTAAAACCTCACCTTCATCTTGTTTCAAAGGCAATAGTATCATTTGTTTGGATGATACTGAGTGCTCTGGTTTGTCTGGGAGCTTTCTTTGTTGGATTGTATGGATTGGGTGTAGATGTGAATGTGTGGTCCTCCGCTTTGGATGAAATCCAAAGATATGGTATGGAAAATTATATATTCGTAATTATACCTATGGTATGTTTAGCAATACTGTATTTGATGAGCCAGATTTACTTTTCAATAACCTTGGCAAATCGTCCTAGATTTCATAATATCGGAGCGGCAGGGGCCTCAATACTATTATTTCTGGTTACAAATGTAGTACTCAGGATAGTTGAGACTATACTAACCATAATAATTCCTTTTTCACTTTCCGTCAGCCTGACAGGCGGTTTTGATATCTCTTTAACTGCTAAAAATATGGTTGGATTTTTAATAGATAACGTAAACAACCAAAATCCTTCAAATATGGTTATTGGTCTGGGAGGATATACATTCGATGTGATAATGGTATGTGTACTCTTCTATATTACCGGTCACATTATGAATAAAAAAGTTTCATTAAAATAGTAGAAAATTATATAAATCAATAAGACATCCGATTAGCCAAAAAATGGTATTGTGGGGTGTTTTTTTATTCCTTTTTTTATTTTTGTCATAATGTTGGACAAAGCCTAATATATATAAATAAATAAATTTCTTATATGAAATTCAAGCAGCTACTTAACACGAGGGTGTTAACTAAAGAAAAGCAAGGAGTGATTAACGCATGACTAACGTACAATTAGAAATATTGCCTTTCCTCATTCCCAGTATCAGGGAAGTTATCCAAAAAATTTATGCTGATGATTTAAACAATATGGAAGAAATACGATTGCGGGCAGGAAAACCCTTAATGGTATTCTATAAAAAAAATGACTGGTTTGTCACACGAAATGGGCAGTTAACACGTTCGTTCAGCGAGGCTTATTTAGTAGATCAACGAGAAATAGTAAAAACTTTGGAACTTATGAGTGAAAATTCAATTTACGCTTTTCAGGACGAAATAAAATCAGGTTATATAACTTTACGAGGGGGACATAGAATAGGACTCAGCGGAAAGGTTGTATTGCAAGAAGGCAAAATCAGAAATATAAAGGATTTCAACGGTCTAAATATCCGTATAGCAAAAGAGGTAAAGGGTTGTGCAAAAAATATAATAAAATACATAATAAAAAACAACTCTGATATTTATAACACACTTATCATTGGGCCTCCTCAATGCGGAAAAACTACTATGCTTAGGGATTTATCCAGAATATTGAGCAACGGTGAGCCAGAGTACGATTTTAATGGTATGAAGGTGGGAATAGTTGATGAAAGGTCTGAAATAGCTGCATGCTGCAAAGGTGTTCCTCAGAATGATGTAGGGTATAGAACCGATGTTTTGGACGGTTGTCCGAAAGTATTGGGGATGGAAATGCTTTTGAGAAGCATGTCCCCCGGAATAATAATTACGGATGAGATTGGGACTCATGGCGATAGGGAGGCTATTCTGAAAGTACTAAATTCAGGTATAAAAATAATAGCGTCAGCACACGGCTACAACATAACAGAGCTAAAAATGAGGGATGAACTCCTTTCTTTAATTAAATCCGGAGCTTTTGAAAGGTACATAGTACTAAGTTCCAGAAGCGGGCCCGGCACACTTGAAGAAGTTGTAGATGCAGATATGATACCGGTTTACAGGGTGTCAGCATAGAAAGGGGCTGCAAAAATGATTATAAAAATTATCGGCTCGGCGCTCCTTATATGTGCCACTAGCCTTATGGGCTTTTCTCTGGCTGCTGACTGCTCTAAAAGACCCAAAGTGCTAAGAGAGCTTCAGGTATTGATGCAAATGTTCGAAAATGAGATAAGCTATCTGTCAAATTTGTTGGCACAGTCCTTTGAACGGATATATACAAGTTCCAAAACTGATGCCTCATTGCTCTTCAAGGAAGCAGCTGAAAACCTATCCTTACCCGGAATAACTGCAGATACAGCGTGGGAAAAGGCTGTAGAAAACACTTATTCGAAGCTGGGTTTAAATAAGGAAGATAAGGCCATTTTGATTACCTTTGGTAAAATGCTTGGCAGTTCAGATCTGGAAGGCCAGATAAACAATATAAATCTTGTCTCATCCCAACTGAAACTTCAGGAAATGAAAGCAGAGCAGATGAGAGAAAAAAACGAAAAGATGTACAAAAGCCTTGGTGTATTAAGCGGATTAGCAATAGTAGTTGTATTATTTTAGGTACAAAGGAGTGAAATTTCATGGAAGTAGATCTCATATTTAAAATTGCGGCAATAGGCATATTGGTTTCGGTATTGAACCAGGTTTTAACCAGGTGTGGAAGGGAAGAACAGGCTATGATGACAACCCTTGCAGGAATAGTAGTTGTTCTTTTAATGGTATCAAAACAGATTGCGGGCCTTTTTGAAGCGGTAAAAACCATGTTTCAGTTTTAACAAAAGCATTATGAACACGAGGGTACATATGATATGGACATACTTCAGATTGTTTGTATTGGTATAGTTGCGGTAGCACTTTCATCAGTGATAAAGGTACAGAAACCGGAGCTTGCTTTGCAGGTGAGCATTATTACCGGTATTCTCATATTTATGCTTGTAGCAGTAAAGCTATCCGCAGTCATAGATTTTATAAAAACCTTCAGTCAGAAGGCAGATATAGACTCAACATATATTGCTATTTTGCTTAAAATAGTGGGAATCGCATACATAGCAGAATTTGGGGCAGAGGTTTGCAAAGATGCAGGAGAATCGTCAATTGCATCCAAAATAGAACTTGCCGGTAAGGTTACCATAGTAGTTCTGGCAGTACCAATAATAACATCACTCCTGGACCTGGTAGTAAAACTGATGCCATAGCAGGTATCCGAAATACATCACGTTAATGGCTGCTTTCAGCCTTGGAGGAATTTTACCAATGAAATTAAAAAAACTTGTATTTGCATTTTTACTGCTTATAACTGTTTTCTCCCCACTTTGTATACATGCAGAGACATTGCAGCAAAATACTGAAAGTACTGATAATGAAAAGATTCTTAACGATCAGCTCAAGGATAACTCAGGTATCAGCGACAATGTAAGGAAGTATTATGGGGGAGATTCGCAAGAAATCTTTCCGGATTTTGATCCCGGGAAAATTGTTTCAGATGCCGCAAAAGGTGATTTGAAATTCAGCTTTGCAGGAGTTATTAACAGAGTAATCAGATACCTTCTTAAAGAAGTATTTTTAAATGCAGACATATTAATAAAGATAATAATCCTTTGCATTATTTGCGCAATACTGAAAAACCTGCAAAATTCATTTCTAAGTGAAAGTGTGGGTGAAATGGCTTTTTTCGTATGCTACATTGTATTAGTTTCAGTATTGATGGTTAGCTTCAGTACAGCTATGAAAATGTGCATGGATATTATTGATAGTATGGTGTCATTTATGCATTCAATAATACCACTGCTAATTACGCTTTTGGCAACATCAGGAAGCATATCTTCGGCAGGTGTATTCCAACCTGTACTGGTGATGTTGATTGAAATAGCAGCAACAGCAATTAAAAATTTTTTCATCCCGTTAATTTTTCTCATTACCATACTTAACATAGTTAATAATATTTCCGATAAGATTCAATTAACTAAGCTTGCAGGATTTATGAAACAAATATGTACCTGGGGGCTTGGGCTTATCCTTACAATATTTATAGCAATTGTATCAATACAGGGGTCAATGGGTGCAGTGGTAGACGGGGTGACAAGTAAGACCGCAAAGTTTGCACTTGGAACATTTATACCGGTAGTAGGAAAGTATCTGGCAGATGCAGCCGATACTGTTGTAGGTTGTACCCTTGTAATTAAAAATGCATCAGGACTTATTGCAATGATTGGAATCCTATTAATATGCCTTGCACCGCTATTAAAAATTCTTGCAGTGGTTGTGTTGTACAAGCTGGCCTGTGCATTTGTAGAGCCTATATCAGATAAGAAGATTACAAATTGCCTTAACGATATGTCAGGCTCATTGACATATATATTAGGAGTAACGGCAGCTATAGCGGTTATGTTCCTAATAGCAATTACAATTGTAATAAGTACTACTAACATGTCCGCAGCAATAAGGTAAGGGAGGGCTTTTCTAATGCTTGAATTTTTAAGAAGCTGGATTATCAACATTGTAACAATCACAATCATTCTTGTTTTATTTGAAATTATAATGCCTTCAGGAAAAATAAAGAAAATAATAAGTCTTATAGCCGGATTTATTTTGTTGATTGCTGTAATAAACCCTATTTTAACCCTTAAAAATAAAAATTTTGATCTTGGACAGAATGTGATTTCAGATAGCATGTACATTGATAAAAATGAGCTGGAAGCCAGCAGTAAACTGTTAAAGGACAAGCAGATGAAGCAGGTATCCCAGGTGTACAAGGAAAAAGTGATAAATAGTATACAAGAACAAGCCCTAAAAGTTGATGGCGTTTCCCAGGCAACAGCTGATATTGAAATCAACGAAGACTATTCTTCAAATAAATTTGGAGAAATAACAAGAGTTAATCTGCAGATAAAACGGGGGAAAAAACAGTCGGACAGTGTAAAAATTAATTCCGTAATGCCTGTTAAAAAAATTAATATTTCATTACCCTTTGTAAGGGGAAAAAACGACAAAACACCAGAAGCACCTGCAGATGATGAAAGTAAAAAAATAGCTGAACAATTAAAACAGACTATCAATAAATCCTTTGAAATAAAAAAGGACAGTATTATTGTTACAGTAAATTAATTATTTTTGGATAACCTATAAATTTTCCGGAATAAATGGTGCAGGAGGGAATATAAATGTATAAATTTAGTAAGCTTATAACGGACCTGAAAAAAAGAATAACTGCCGATGGGAGTAAAAAAGTAATTCAGAATACCGTAATATTTGCAATTATAGGAATAATTCTACTCATTGCAGGCAGCGTATTTTTTCAAGGCACAACAAAGAAAAACGAGAAGGTTACTCCTCAGCCTAAAAGCAGCACAGAGGCTGTGGAAACATTAAGTCAGAAGGAAGGTGAAACAAAGGATAAAATGGAAAAAAGTCTGGAAGCTATCCTGTCCCAAATTAAAGGAGCAGGTAAGGTTAGTGTTATGGTGACTTTTTATTCCGGTAATGAATCCGTGCCGGCTTATAACACGAAAAACAGTACAAGCGACACACAGTAGAAAGACAAGGAAGGAGGTACAAGGTCAGTTAAACAGGCGGATAGGGAAAATAACATTATTTTCGAAGAAAGCGACGGTACAAAAAAACCATACATAACAAAGGAACTGCTCCCAAAAGTAAAGGGTGTTGTTATAGTTGCAGACGGAGCCGGAGATGCAGAAGTCAGAAGTAGTCTGGCAAAAGCTACGGAGGCACTTTTTGAAGTAGCTTCCCACAAGATACAGGTATTTGAGAGAAATAAAAACTAATTTTTAAAAATAGAAATAAACTTAAATATATATGAATATACATAATGTGTGAGACGAGCAAAAATCCTTTAGGTGAAAAGCCAAGGAGAAACAATAAACTAAAAGATTGTTAGGAGGGTCTATGTAATGAATTTTTTAAAAAGAAAACAAATAATTG
>JAEYNY010000054.1 GCA_023412275.1 Bacillota bacterium | reverse complement strand
ACCCGTTCCCATACCGAACACGGCAGTTAAGCATCTCAGTGTCGATAATACTTGGCTGGAAACGGCCCGGGAAAGTAGATCTCTGCCAGATTTATATGAAAGCCTCAAGCTTATTGCTTGAGGCTTTGCTTTATTTTGGGGAAGATTTTTGGGCAATTTTTTAGGATAGTTGATTATGGTTAATTAAAAATATATAATATAAGTCTGTTTAAAATTTTAAAGAAGAGAGAGGTAATAGTGATGTCAGCTGCAAACCATCCGGCCTATAAGGAAGAGCTTGAAAGGTGCAGATATACTCTGGACTATGTGGAAAAAAGCCTGAAAAAAGCTCTTGAAAAGAGAGAAAAGATTGGTAATGAACTTGAAAGTGTACAAAAGCATATGAGTGGTGACAGTAGTGCGGATTATACTAGTATATTGGTAAATACTATGCTACATGATACTTTGGCTTTAAAGGTTAAGAATTTATATACTGCCAGGGGTAAACCGTATTTTGCCAGGGTAGACTATAAAGAAAATGATTCAGATAGGACAGAAAAGCTGTATATAGGAAAAATGTCGCTATCCAGGGATGAGGACCAGGAAATAGTTATTGTAGACTGGAGAGCGCCCATTGCAAACCTTTATTATGAGGGAAGACTTGGACAGTCAAGCTATGAATGCCCTGATGGAACAATTGAAGGAGACCTTCTCTTAAAAAGGCAATTTTCTATTAACAATGGGAATCTTGATGAAATTTTTGATATAGATATAACAACAAATGATGAATTTCTTCAAACATATCTTGGAGCAAATGCAGAAAATAGACTTAAAGAAATTGTATCTACAATTCAGGAGGAACAGAACAAAATAGTAAGAGCTCCCATGTGGAAGCCACTGATTGTCCAAGGGGTTGCTGGTAGTGGTAAAACAACTATTGCTCTTCATAGAATAGCGTATTTAATATACACATTTGAAAAAAGTTTCGATCCTGAAAATTTTATGATTATTGCTCCAAACAGACTTTTTCTTAATTACATTTCTGAGGTATTACCCGAACTTGGTGTTGAGAGGGTTAAGCAAACAACTTTTGAGGATTTCTCTATGGAGCTTATAGGCAAAAAGTTTAAGCTTACTGATGCAAATGGCAAGTTGAATATGTTTGTTAATCATAATGTGACAAAGGAACAGATTGAGTATAATAGCCTTGTAAGATCCTCGTCTATTCTAAAAACTTCTATGGACTTCAGAGATATTATTGATGAATACCTAAAGGAAATTGAAATATCTTTTATTCCTAGAAAGGATATTACTCTCGGTACTAAAGTTATTTATTCATATGATGAAATAAATAATTTGTTTTTAACCCAATATGGTATGTGGCCTATTGCACAAAGAATGAATGAGATTAAAAAGAGTATTACCACAAGGTTGAAAACAACTAAGGAACAGTTTATTCAACAGATAAATGCTGAATGTGACAAAAAGGTTGCAAGGGCAAAAGTAGGAATTCCTGATGGATCTGAAAGACAAAAGTGTATACAAGAAGCTTTTGAAAAAAGAGACCGTGTTTTAAAGAAAATTGATAACGCGGCAAAATCTTTAGTCAAGGATTATGTAGCAAGTCTACCAAAATTAAGCCCATATCAATACTATGTTGATCTGATGAATAATGCGGAGGTTTTCGATAGAATTGTGGGTAAATACACTGATGAACATACATGTAAGTTTATTAGGGAGTATACTCTTGGTATATTAAATAATAAAATGATTGAACAGGAAGATCTGGCACCTATAATATATCTTAAATACAAAATTTACGGTATAGATGAGAAGATACCTGTCAGGCATATTGTAATTGATGAGGCCCAGGATTTTAGTGCATTTCAGTTCTATGTTATGAAAAAAATTGTCAAGGACAGCTCTTTTACTATTCTTGGAGATCTATGTCAGGGGATTCATTTCTATAGGGGGGTACGTAGTTGGGACGAGATTGTTAATAATGTTTTTGAGGGGAAAAAGTGCGAGTTTTTAACCTTGGAACAAAGCTACAGAACTACTGTTGAAATTATGGAGGCTGCCAATAATGTTATGGAGAAACTGGATAATAGGGATATGGTACGTGCAAAACCTGTTATCAGGCATGGGGATCCAGTTGAATATATTCAGAAAAAAGACATTGATGATGTTGCCGAAGACATAGCTGAAAAGATTGAACAAGCAAAAAGGCAAGGACATAAAACAATAGCTGTTATCTGTAAAACCATGGAAGAATGTAATCAAATACTACCTTTGATAAAGAAAGCAGATAAAAATATAAGCGTCATTACTGGAAATGAGAAGGAATATAAAAGCGGTATTGTAGTAGTTCCATCTTATCTATCTAAGGGTCTGGAGTTTGATGTGGTACTTATTTCAAATGCTAGCCGCGACTATTATACAACTAGTGATCTTGATATTAAGCTGCTTTATGTAGCTATGACAAGGCCTTTGCATAAACTTTGTATTTATTATACAGGACAAATCTCAAGCCTTCTAAAATAAATAAAAAACGAACCCTGCTTGTGAAGTACTTTACATCATAAGGTAGGGTTCATTTTAATAGAAAGGTTTTTATGAGTTTTCGCTGGCCTTATTGCTTTTTGCAGCTATTTTTGCTGCTCTAGCCTCTTTCTTTGACATCTTTGGAACTTTTTTTGTACTACCTTTGTCTCCCATATAATTACTCCTTTCATATTAACTTATAAACATTATTACCATTTATTCCACTATAGATACCAGAACTTGTAATAAAAAACCCTCATTTTCTAAAAAATGAGGGTCGTATTTTTATCTATGAAATATAAACCGTGTTTGAGGATTTTTCAAATTTGAAGTTAAGGTTCAAACATTTTGCTAAGGTTTCCAGGTTTATATAGGGTATTTTGTTTATATAAATTTCTGTTTGATTAAGTTTTTCTTTCTGACTATCTAATATCTTTCCTGCAAGTAATGTAACATCTTTTTCAGCAATGTATTGCTTCCCATCTAAGGATATTATCTGTCCTTGACGAAATAAATTGCTTTTGTATATTAATGAAGTATTCTTATCGCTATTAAATTTTGCCTGTGTCATCAGCTGTTTGGCGATTCTAACTGGGACAAGCTTATTTTCATTCCAAATAGTGTTGTAATATGACCATTCTACTGGCTTTGTAATACCTCTTTTACCTCCTACCTCGAGTGTAAAGGATGGGATCTTTAATTTTTGTACACACCAATCTTTAAATCCTGAAGTTGATGATTTGTAGTTAGAGGGACTTACCAAACTGTAACCGGTTGTAGCCTTTAGCATATTTGCATAGGCCAAGTCTCTTGTTCTATCTGCTCCTTCTTGACCAAAATACCAGTAGATTATGTTTCCTGCTGCATGATATGCAAGAGTCAGGTCAAATTCTATGTTGAGGCATAAATCTCTAACTGCCTGAGTTTCGGGCTCAGAGAATGCTTTAGTTCCTGTAGAATATGTAGTGGTAATTTTTTTAGACCACAGTGCATCATAATTATGATTAAGGTCTACCTTATTAGCGTTAAAGTAATAGGATGGAGACCCATTAACACATACTTGTACCCCATCCGGATTCACCAGTGGCATAAAATAAAAGGTTACTTGATTATCAAGCAGATTCCTGACTTTTTGACCGTCAATAGTTCCATTACTAGTGTAGGCTTCCAGTAAGTTTTGAATCTGGTTTAGTGCAACGATTGTACCTATGTACTCTCTAGGATGATGGGCTGCATTTATAAAAATCTTTTTAGAGCCGTTTCCTATTTTTATTACTGACAAATCCCTCTTCTGTATGCTTTTTCCTGCAGAAAAGAGGTATGTTATATTGCTGTAATTGTTATTAAACTCTTTAAGTCGTTTCTGTGTGTCGGTATAAACATCCTTGCTTTTATATATTTGTTGAAGAGTTTTTGAATATGTAACTTTTGAGGCTTGTACTGAAAAGGTACTCAAGGATGTTAGTGTATAGATTATTGCAAGTAGTAAAAACTTTATTCTTTTAGACATGGAAACCTCCTTTAGGCGACATAATATTACAATATTTATTATTTTATATTATATTTACTGTTTTGACCAGAAACTAATATTACAAATAAAAAGAACCGACAGCAGTGCTATCGGTTTTCTATTTTATAATGCTACTTATTATTTTCCCAATAAATATGTGATAAAATGTTGAGCTGTTCTTCCGGATAGGCCTCCGTTACGAAGTTCCCACCGATTTGCTTCAAGATAAAGTTCTTCTTCAGGAATATCGATATGATATTTATCCGCAAGTACCTTAACAATTTGCTGAAATTCTTTTTTGTTGGGAGCTATATAAAGAATCGGTAAACCGAATCTTGCTGATAGTGAAAGCTTTTCCTGAACCGTATCGTTGGTATGAAGGTCATCATCCCTATCGTTCTTGTCACTCCACTTCTCACGGATAATATGCCTTCTGTTAGAAGTAGCATAAATTAATACATTTTCTGGTTTTGCTTCAAGGCCTCCTTCTATAACTGCCTTCAAATATTTATAGTCGGTCTCATAGTCTTCAAAGGACAAGTCATCCATATAAATGATAAATTTATATTTTCTGTCCTTTATTTGCTCTATAATAAGAGGCAAATCCTTCATTTGGTGTTTATACACCTCTATCATTCTGAGACCATATTTAAAGTATTCATTTAAAATAGCTTTAATACTTGATGATTTACCTGTACCGCTATCGCCATACAATAGTACGTTATTGGCTTTGTATCCCTGCACAAATGCTTCTGTGTTCTTTATAAGCTCGTTCTTTTGAAGTTGATAGCCTACAAGATCATTAAGAAGTATTGGTTCTGTATTTGTAATAGGTTTAAGCTCAATGGTTTTATCACAGTGTATAACACTGAAAGCTTTGTTTAATCCAAACTTTCCAACACCGTAATTTTTGTAAAAGTCAGTTATTATGCTATAGAATGTATGTTCATTATCAGATGATGATAGACTATTTACGAGTTCTTTAAAACACGGGAGATTATTATTTGCATTTTTATCGGTGTCGGTGGAGATATACGTTTTAATGATGTTTAAGGACTGGGTTTGAAGTACTCCGTCTATTAAGGATAAATCAAAGTCATATAATTTTTTTAATATAATGAAATCATTTAATGCCAGCTCGTTTATTGTACCACTTGGTTTTTCAGATACTTCACAAGACCGTGAAAAGGCATTTTCATTGGTAATTAGAACATAGGTAAGGTAACAATGAAACAAATTACCACTAAAGCCATGTTCAACTGAAAACTCAACTAATTTATGCAACCCCTCATATAGTCTTGACTTTATATTTTCCTTGGAGAAAGCTTTGCTTTGGTAATTATTGATAAC
This sequence comes from Bacillota bacterium, assembly GCA_023412275.1. Lineage (GTDB taxonomy): Bacteria > Bacillota > Clostridia > Acetivibrionales > DSM-1351 > Ruminiclostridium. The sequence continues at coordinate 7,127 of JAEYNY010000054.1, read as the reverse complement.
CCACGAAAGGTCTTCAAAGATATCAGGTCGGTAAAAATACTTATACAGGATTAATTCATTTGTGTTAATATACATAAGCCGTAGTTCCTTTGCTATTTATGGTTTATCTCAGTTATAGCACTTGACCACAGGGTATGTCAATCTATGAAATTCTTCTGGTAGTTAAAGCATAACCGCTAATAAGAATTTGGATTATCCCGGCTACAAAGAATTCAACTGAAGGTAAGTACCATTCTCCCAGAATTGTCACCTGAGCTATTACGCATATTAACAGCATTAGACCAACTAAGGCAGATGACAGCCAGGATATATTAAAACTGTTTCTAAGGCACATAATTGCCGAAAAAATGTTACCTGCCCCAAACAAAAGAATTGCAATTATACCCGGCTGAACCCAACTATTAAAAGGCAGTTTAGCAAGCCACTCCGTGGGATATTCGGAGAAAATCCCACTATTTGATTGTATCATTTGTATTCCTATAACAATGGCTGCGATAGCTAAAACTAAATCATATAGACCTAATATAGTATTACTTTTTTGCTTCAAAACAACTCATCTCCTTAAGCTACTTTGACTTATTAAGTACTTTTGACGCTTCAATACTGTCCAGTGTAAAGCCGTATAGTTTATTTCTTGCAGAAAGCTGATTTTTTTTATTTTCTACTATTTCATTAAAGTTGATTTCTGTTTTTTGGTGCGTCGGTAAGTTCCATAGTTTTTCCAGTTGGGGAGCAGCTGTATAGGATAGCTGATTCAAATAAAATACTACTGAGGGTTTATCAGGGTTTTCGAGGTAGCTGTTTACATTGTATTCCGCAATTAGTTTTTCAATATTTGTCAGACTTAATATACAAACTCCTACGATTACAGTCATTCCAATCCATTTTGTGACATCAAACCTGATTTTAAAGCACTTTATTATCATCCATAGCAAACACAATCCAATTACGGCCATAAGCCAAAGTGTCAGGATACGTTTGATACTAAGTCCGTAAGCACTTATATACATAAACATTCTCTTTACTGCAGATATAAGTAATATGCCATCACCAGCACATAGAACAACTGTTCCGAGGCTTACCCATATAGAAAGCTTTTCATTTCTTTTCTTAGTCATAACTATTACAAAAAGTGCAATGGCGAATATTATTGCTGATGCAGTACATAGTTCGAAGAAGCCTCGTCTTGCATACTCCGCATAGCTTATTCTTGAAGTTTTTATATTATCCAATCCTCCGAACAAATACATAAACTGAAATCCTACGAATGCTATCAAGAATATATTTATAATGGTTAAGAAAGTACCGGTAATAACAGGTTCTATGCAACTGCTCAAATCTTTCACGGTTTCTTCTTTATGTTTTTCATACTTCAAACCAAGGAGTGCAGCCCCAAGAAATACACCTGAAGGAATTCCTAAGAATAATTCTATGGTTATTCTATCAAAGTCTAAACCTATAAAGTTTTTTAATGATCTTACCGAAGCCGCGAATACTGCATCGGCTTGAACAAACAATCCCATAAGAATTGCAGCAACAGGTATAGCTACAATTATGCCTATTAGAACGTACAATACGTTTTTAGTAGTAGCAGATTTCTTGTTCTTGAGTATTCCAAAAGAGTGGAAGGGCATTGAAAGATTAGTAAAGGGCTTGGCGAATAGGTTTAAAATAACTTTGACAAGTGTGTCCGGCGAAAACAGACTGTTCATCTGAAAATTGCCAAGAAGAATAAGCTGTATACATATAATTCCGATTAATGTAAGCCATGTAATCCATCTGGTACTTGGATTGTAATGAATAAAGAAGCTTACTGCCATTAGCATTGCTGGTATGGTTAAAAGTACAGCTGCTTTATTAAGGGGAGTAGCATTTTCTTTAAAAAAGTAATAAATGCTACAATAAAAGGCGGCGAGATATATTGGAGCTGCTATCCCAGGTGATTGAAAAAAAATCGTTTCTAAAAACAATATAGTTAATATAATGCTCAAGATTGAGATTGTTAACCCTTTGAACGAGGTAACACGTGATTTGAATTCATGATATTCAGGTTTCTTATTTCTTGGGACATAACTGGCATAATAAGGTGGGGTTAATTGATCTTTATTTTCCATTGTAAGACTCCTTCCATCAATTAAAAAATATATTTATTCATCTATTTTGGCGGTTTTTTCTTCAGCTGGTACGTATTCAAGGATATCACCGGGCTGACAGTTTAAAGCCTTACATATTTCCTCAAGAGTTGAAAATCTAATGGCTTTAGCCTTGTTGGTCTTTAATATTGATAGATTGGCGGTAGTTATACCTATTTTTTCAGCTAGTTCTGTTGAACTCATTTTTCTCTTTGCAAGCATTACATCAACATTTACTATAATCGGCATAGTGATTCTCCTTATCTATATTGTCAAGTCGTTTTCTTCCTTATATTTAACTGCCTGATAGAACAACTCTGCAATAATAAATATGCAGGCAGCTAAAAATAAAAAGGTCAGTCCTACAAGGACAACGAATACCGACGGGATAAAGAATATACCTATAATATATGCAAACGCTACAGGTAAACACAGGTAGGATATATACTTGATTCGATTGGCCGTATCAAATGTAAAGGGGCTTTTTGAATTAATATTATGCAAAACTTTTTTTGCTTGGATTAATATTGTAAAAGCACATATCCCGGATATTACTAAAAGTACTATCATGGAATAATATATTCTTGGCTCTACAGTTGTATTTTTTAGCAGAAGGTAATAGTTTAGTGTCCATGGCAAGCTGGCAATCAATATAACACCAAAAACCTGAAACACTGTGCAGAGCACTTCCATAAGCTGACTTAAACCTCTTTTTCCAAGTATCTGATAACCCATAAATAATCCACACCTTTTTTAATTTAATATATTTATTTTACCGCTATCCAAATGTAATATACATCTATTATTATCGTTTGTCAATAAAAAAGTATCAAATATTGATAAATACTTTTCGATATTCAGTATTATTCTGGAATAAAAAAACAACCCGTGAAAATAATATGCCATTTTCACGGGTTGTTTTTTATTTATTTTGTTTAGAATTAATTATTTAGCCAAAACAGCTTTTGCCTTTGCAACAACATTTTCAGTTGTAAAGCCAAAGTGCTTGAACAGCTGATCTGCAGGGCCTGAAGCACCAAAGGTATCTATGGAAATTACTTCTCCCTTTAATCCAACGTATTTATGCCATCCGAAGGAGGAAGCTGCTTCAACTGCTACTCTGTTAGCAACAGATGAAGGAAGTACGCTTTCCTTATATTCAGCTGACTGTCTGTCAAAGAGTTCCATTGAAGGCATACTTACAACTCTTGCATCAATACCTTCTGCTTGCAGTTGTTTACCCGCTTCAAGAGTAATGTGAACTTCTGAGCCACAAGCTATCAAAATGATTTCAGGAGTTGCATTCTTTGAATCCAACAGTGTATAAGCACCCTTTAAAGCTACTTTTCCATCGATATCAAGAACTGGTAGGTTCTGTCTTGTTAATACCAGACAAGTAGGTGACGAAGGGTTAGTAATTGCTGTAAACCAACCTGCAGCTGTTTCATTTGCATCAGCAGGTCTGAAATCAATAAAGTTTGGTACACTTCTTACAGATGCCAATTGTTCAATCGGTTGGTGAGTAGGTCCGTCTTCTCCTACACCGATGCTGTCATGAGTCATTACATAAGTAACAGGTAATTTCATTAGTGAGGAAAGTCTCATGGCACCCTTTAAATAGTCAGTGAACACAAAGAAGGTTGCACAGTACAATTTTAAACCGCCATATACAGCCATTGCATTTGCTATAGCTGCCATTGCGTGTTCTCTTACGCCAAAGTGAAGATTTCTGCCACTGTAATCTTCAGCTGAGAAGTCTCCAACACCTTTCATAGCAGTCTTATTTGATGGTGCAAGGTCAGCAGAACCTCCAACAAGGTTAGGAATCCTCTGTGCCAGGTAATTTATAAGATTTCCTGAAATTGCTCTGGTTGCATTTGCTTTAGGCTCAGCTTTCCAGAAATTTTCATCGTTTAGAAGCATTTCTTCGTAGTTGTCATTATGCCACATTTCCCATTCCTTTGCGAGACCTGGGTATTCAGCAGCATATTTCTTGAACATTTCGTTCCACTCGCTTTCAGCTTTTATACCGGAATCAATAATTCCTTTCATGTGAGCTGAAACTTCTTCATTTACATTGAAGCAGTCATCCTTGCACATTCCCAAGAATTCCTTAGTTTTTGCAAGTCCTTCTTCTCCAAGAGGTTCACCATGAACAGAAGAGCTTCCTGCTTTTGGTGATCCATAACCAATCTGAGTATTTATGATAATAATTGAAGGTGAACTCGTGTCAGCTTTTGCCTTGGCAACTGCTGCACTGATTTCTTCAACACTGTTTCCGTCTTCAACTTTAAGTACTTGCCAACCATATGCGTCGAAACGTTTTGCAACATCTTCTGTGAAAGCTATGTCTGTATTTCCTTCTATAGTAATCTTATTGCTGTCGTAAAGTAATATAAGCTTGCCCAGTTTTAAGGTTCCTGCAAGTGAAGCTGCTTCGCTTGCAACACCTTCCATGAGACAACCGTCTCCTGATAATGCAAAAGTATAGTTATCAACTATTTTGTAGCCGTCCTTGTTGAATTTGGCAGCCATAAATTCTTCAGCCATTGCCATACCAACGGCATTGGCAACACCTTGACCAAGAGGTCCTGTTGTAATTTCAACGCCCGGTGTATGTCCGTATTCAGGATGTCCCGGAGTTTTACTGTTAAATTGTCTGAAGTTCTTCAAATCTTCCATTGAAACATCATAACCGAACACATGCAGCATTGAATACAGCATTGCTGAACCATGACCTGCTGAGAGTACGAATCTGTCTCTATTTGGCCATTGTGGGTTTTTGGGATTATGTTTCATATGTTTTGCCCAAACAGTATAGGCTATAGGTGCTGCACCCAGTGGCAAACCCGGATGTCCTGAAGATGCTTTTTGAACTGCTTCTGCAGCCAACACCCTTATAGTATTAATAGAAGCTGTGTCTATCTTGCTCATTAATTAGTCCTCCCCAATATAATTATTACATTAAACATATTAACACAAAAATATATAAAAATAAGTATCTATTGAAAAAATTATAGCTATATAACAAAAAATTTCAAAAATTTCTCATCAGATATAACTAAGTGTTTGCATATGGATAGTGATTCATACCATATATTCTTAAAAATATTATCTTTTCAATGGGAAAGGTGTATAATAGTTAATACTAAAATTAACTGCGTTATAATTGGAATATGAGGAAATATAATGGAAGAATTTATTGGAAAACACAGGGGAAATTGTGAGAATAGCTTGGGTTGTTGCGGATACTGCTGTACTAAAATAGAGAATTTTTCAGTAACAATAGGCAGAACGCAAATATTACAGGATGTAAACCTTCACCTGCACTGTGGGGAGCTGACTGCGATTATAGGTCCTAATGGGGCAGGAAAGAGTACTTTACTTAAATCTATACTCGGAGAAATTAAGCATGAGGGTAATATTGTGTTTGCAGGAGCCAGTGGAGAGGCATCAGGGAGGCCTGTTGTAGGGTATGTACCTCAGCAACTGGAATTCGATACTTCCGCACCCCTTAGCGTAAGAAACCTGTTTGCATCATGTATGAGCAGAAAACCTGCATGGCAGGGTGTTTCAAAAAAATTGGATAAAAGGATTATAGATTGCCTTGACAGAGTTCAGGCAGATAAACTTATAGACAAACGATTGGGAGCGTTGTCCGGTGGAGAACTGCAAAGAGTATTGCTGGCGTTGGCACTTGAGCCAATGCCACAGCTTTTACTTCTGGACGAGCCGGTGTCAGGGGTCGACAGGAAGGGCCTTGAAGTTTTTTATGAGATTGTGTCCAAAATAAGAAAAGAGTATGATCTGACTATAATACTTGTATCCCATGATCTTGATTTGGTAAGGAAACATGCAGATAGGGTGGTTTTGTTAAACAGGACTGTAATACTCAATGGAGCTCCGGAAGAAGTTTATACTGATAAAAGGATGCATGAAACCTTCGGTCTGACCGGTATTTTGGGAAATGAAACGGATGAGAACGGAGGCGGGAAGTAATGGAACAGATTTATAAATTACTTGATATTTTGTTTCCGTTCAGTTGGCTTGGTTATGAATTTATGAAAAATGCCTTTCTGGCTATTTTACTGATTGCTCCGGTATTCGGTATTCTTGGAACTATTATAGTAAACAACCGTATGGCATTTTTCTCTGATGCGTTGGGGCACGGTGCCTTTACCGGGATTGCAATAGGCACGGCAATAGGTATTTTTCAGCCTATGTGGTCTGCAATAGTGTTTTCTATTGCTTTTTCCGTACTGATTACAATTGTTAAGAATAAAACAAAGACGTCTACGGATACGGTTATTGGGGTATTTTCTTCTGCTGCGATTGCATTAGGCGTTGTACTAATGTATTCAAAAGGCAGCAGTAAATATTCTTCTGTGCTGGTGGGAGATCTTTTAAGCATAAGTGCCGGAGAGGTAGGTCTTTTGCTGATTATAGCCATTATAATAATCGTACTTTGGTTAATGTTTTACAATAAGGTACTTTTGGTGAGCTTGAATCAATCATTGGCAAAAAGCCGTGGAATAAACACTATAGCTGTTGAACTGGCTTTTACATCTGCTATTGCGGTGGTGGTAACAATCAGCATACAGTGGATTGGACTTCTGATAATTAACTCACTTTTGGTTCTTCCTGCTGCTGCTGCAAGAAACGTATCCTCAAACGCCCGACAGTACAATATCATTGCATTACTTATTTCTTTTGTTTCAGGTATTGGCGGTCTCATCATGTCGTACTATCTGGATACTGCAACGGGAGCAACGATAGTTATTATTGCTGCGGTTATATATTTCATTACACTCGGATTAAGAAAAAGGTTTATATAGGGGCTGTTGCAAAATTAAATTTTAACCTGTACGCGAGTATAAATTGTATCAATGGAAGCAATCATTGATACAATTTTATACGGGAGTACAGGCGTTAAAACAGAAAGTTTTTGTTTTGCAACAACCCCGCTTTCTTTATTTACCCATTACTACTACTATT
>JAEYNY010000027.1 GCA_023412275.1 Bacillota bacterium | reverse complement strand
CAGCACGCAGTAGCTCGCTGGGAAAAACCAAAAACCTTAAGAAGATCTATATTGAGTCTTAATAATAAAGTTATGGTATATACTACTTGCACATGGTAAAATATTGAATAAATGAATATTTCTGATTATGTTATAAGATAATCTTAATACATTATTTTCGTAGCATAAAAACCTTCATCGATTAAAGGCAGAAGAAGTTATTTGTTTATTTGAGTACAAAAGGCTAGTGGTTAAAAGTCAAAAACTAAAAGTCAAAAGCTTAAAGGCTTTTATTTATAGGGCAGCACCTGACGGTACCAAATTGAGTAAAACCCATCATATAACAATAGCACTCCCGCAAGGGCTGGCGGTGAAGTTGTTGGTGCGGTGCTGTATTTGGCTACAAGTGGTAGAGAGTGCTTTTTAGCGAAGATAGTGCAGAGTAGTTGGTCGCACAGCCAGACCTGCTCGCCGTGTCGTAGTGACACATCGGCTCGGCAGGCCTCGGGAGTGCTGGGCGTTAGATGAAATCCATAATAATACACCCAAATATGATATCTAACTTATAACATAAACATGGTATTAAGTTACTTATATTACAAATTCTATTATTATGATATAATTCTAATTATTTTATAAATTAGGGGGTAACGAAATTGAGTAATTATGAAAAGAAAAACGAGAAAGTAACTGAATTTAATGAAAAAAAGGTACCTATTGTTGAAAGAAGAAGTCAGTTTGATATTGCTGTAGAAAAACATAAGGGAATTCTTCATGATACAAATATTACTTTAACCAAACGTGAGACTGGAGAGATAAAACCTAAAGATTAGAGAGGGTTGATTCAATTGGATATACTTAAAATAATTGAGAACATATCAACAGTAATCCTTTACATAGCCCCAGGGATGATTTTTTTTAGTATATTTGAATTTATTACTAACAAAAAGTGTAAAGATAATACTTATTTTATATGGAGTATTGTCCTTAGTTTTGGAATTGTAAGTATTATGAAATTAATATGTCATGCTACGGATACTATTATAATTACTGGATTCACAATTATTGTGAGTATAATTTTACCGATTTTAGTTGGTTATTTAGTAATTCATAGTGCTTTTCAGAGATTCCTTGTATGGTCTGGGATTAATAAAACTATTCATCACTCTATTTGGGATGATATAATTGACGACTATGATGTCTTCCTAAAGATATACATTCCGGTAGATAAAGTATATTATTATGGATTGTATAAGGGGCACGAGAATAAGTTCGAGAATGTATATATTATTTTAACTGATTATGAAATAAGAGACTATAGTAGTACTTTATTAAGAGATTATTCTAGTGATAGAACGAGATGGGTTACAATAAATTCTAAAGATATAAGTAGGGTGGAGATAGTTTACAGCGAAAAAAGTAATAAAAGTCAAAAATCTACATTTACTCCCCATTAGTATGTTTTCTAACTAGGGTATAAATGTAAACTATATATTAAAGGACTTCATCTAACAATCGCACTCCCGCAAGGGCTGGCGGTAAAGATGTTGGTACGGTGCCGTCTTTGGCTACAAGTGGTAGAGAGTGCTTTTTAGAATGTAAAGTGCACTTTTTTTGTTCCACAGCCAAACTCCGCTCGCTGTGTCGTGGTGACACATCAGCTCGCGGGTTTCGGGAGTGCGGGGCGTTATCTGAAATACGCGCGAAGACAGTTGCTTGTTGTAGTTTAGCTATGTTTTATTATTCCTAATTGGATTAAATGCCAGGAAGTGAAAGAAAATCTATTTTAAAAGAATATGTTTGGTTGATTGTCTCTTTAGGAAGTAAGGTGGTTACCAGCGTATTTAGTACATATGGCAAGTAGATTGATATTTTTATTGGCTGACAATCAAAACAAGCTACACATTTTGCAGATAGTACAACTATTAAGAGGTGATGATTTTCTTTCATTCCTTATCAAGGGTAGTGCTTCCAGTTAAATAAGTTACAGAGAAAAAGGATTATTGATTGTAAAAGCATCATTTTACTAGAGGTAGAGGTGGCTGAATTTTGAAAGAAAGCCATCGTGTATAAGTGATGATGTTGATTGTCCTTGTTGGAAATTTTATACTTATCTTGTATAATAGTACTATTGCGAGTGGTAGACAATCTGTAGAAGTTGGCTTATTCGCTAGTAGTACTATTTTATAGTGGTAGATGGCTTTCTTCCAACTCATAGTGAGATTGATAGAATAGTGATTGTGTACATATTTTAGTTTAAAATGATGCTTTTTGTGGTGCATCCAGTGTAGAGGTAGGCGTACATCAGATAACATTCGCACTCCCGCAAGGGCTGGCGGTAAGGTTGTTGGTGTGGTGCCGTCTTTGGCTACAAGTGGTAGAGAGTGCGTTTTGGCAGTGATAGCGCAGATCTGTTGGTCGCCAGCCAAACGCCGCTCGCAGAGTCGATGTGTCACTAGCTGCTCGCGGGTTTCGGGAGTGCGGGGGCGTTAGATGAAACATGCGGTAAAGAGTACCAAGGGTGAGTGTATAAGGTTTTAAGGCACCTTAAGTGAGTGCTAATAAAAGAATTAAAATAATAATCTTGATTAGAAAAAGTAAAAGGCATGATTGGCAAAGGTAAAGTATAACTCAAAACTTAAAGTAAGTACTAGTCATAAATATAAATTATAGATGAGTTAGCACAACTATTCGTTAGGATAGAATAGATATTATAGCGTTGCTATTTCGAATTAAACTTGAGACAATACAATTTTTCAAATTATTTGGAGGAGAAATGGATAAAAGAATAATCATTTATATTATTTTGGTAGTGGTAATATTTCTGACTGGATGCAAAGACAACGTAGGTTTAAGCAATAGCAATACAGAAAGGGATATAATAATTCAGCAACTTGAAACCAAACATTTTAAGTTTTATTCCAAAGATGAGGACATTGGCTGCTTGAAAGATCTATCCAATGCACTTGAAGAAAATTACATAAGAATTACAACTGATTTAAAAACATCATTAAACAAGAAAGCTGATATCTATATATACTCAGACCTGAGTACATATCATAAAGCTATTAATCAACCAAATGCACAAAACTGGGAAATTGCAAGTACTACATATGACTCAAATGTTATAAAAATGGTAAATCCTTTAAATGCTGATGGCTTTTCTTATTCGGATTTCATGAAGACTATAGTACATGAATTTGTTCATATTGTTGAACACAATATTAGCGGTGGAAAATATGTTCCTAGATGGCTAGATGAAGGCATAGCAGCATACGAATCTGGTCTAGATGATGGAGTTTACCAATTCATATCAAATGCAAAATATGATAATAAAATCCCGTCTTTGAAAGATTTAGACACGGATGCAGGGACTTTTGGGAATATCGGTGGTTATCAATTTTCTTATTCAATAGTAGAGTATGCAGTTAATAACTATGGTTATGATAAATTGACAGCTTTAATTAAGGCACCATCAGATTTTGAAAAAATATTTGGTTTTTCAATAGAAGATTTTGAAGAGGAATGGATTGCTCAGCTTAAATAAAACATCTTTGATTAAACACCGATTATTTTGTCATACAATAATTGGTGCTAATAACAGAGACGTTTTGGATAATAATTATTTAGTAATTGTCATGCTGAAGTAGTAGCATGCTTCATCTAACATTCGCACTCCCGCAAGGGCAGGCGGTAAAGTTGTTGGTGTGGTGCCGTCTTTGGCTACAAGTGGTAGATAGTGCTTTTTAGTAGGGGTAGTGCGGATTTATTGGTCGCCAGCCAAACTCCGCTCGCAGAGTCGAGGTGTCACTAGCTGCTCGCGGGTTTCGGGAGTGCGGGGCGTTAGCTGAAATCGGATCGAATTAGAAGTACTGATAAATTGGGAGATATAACATGAAAAAGATGATACTAGCTTTTAGTATTTGTTTGAGCTTATCTTTAATAGGATGTAGCTCCAATTCAAATATGCAATACATAAAAGCTGAACAAAAACCTTCTACTTACTACGTTAATACAAACATAAGTCCTTGTTTACAAGCAGACATTGTTCATGGAAGAAATATCATTTA
>JAEYNY010000024.1 GCA_023412275.1 Bacillota bacterium | reverse complement strand
CGCAATCTCTGTATTGGGATCTCCATCCTTATAATATCTTAGGTTATATGGAGCATCAATAAAAGAAAAATTAGGAAATAATCTCTTTGCGCTGACACGGCAAGCCAGTTTGAAAAGATCATAGTTGGGGTCACTTTCCTTATAATTTACTCCGTCCTTTACCTTGAATATATGTATGGGGAATATAGGAGTTTCACCATTTCCAAGGCCTTCTTCAGTAGCAAGTAAAAGATTTTTTACCACAAGCCTTCCTTCGGGAGAAGTGTCGGTCCCGTAATTTATGGAACTGAAAGGCGTTTGTGCTCCTGCTCTGCTATGCATAGTGTTAAGGTTATGAACAAATGCTTCCATGGCCTGATAAGTGATTCTGTCAGTCTCTTCTTCCGTTTTCTTTACTGCAAAATTCTGAGCCTTTTCAAGCAAAGATTCGTCAGGAATATATTTCAACAGAATTTTCTTTTCTGCTTTAATGTATGCTTCCATTCTATTTAATGCCGGCCTTATACCGTATTCTTTATATATTTCTTCACGGGCTTCTGCAATCTCATTTGAAAAATCATTTCCAATTAGTAATTCCAATGACTTTTTTAAGTTCTGCTTATATCCCTTTTCAAAAGTCTTTGCAACTCCCATTGACATTCCGTAATCAAAATTAGGAATACTCTGACCTCCATGCTGATCATTCTGATTTGACTGGATTGCAATACAAGCTAAAGCTGAATAGCTGCTGATATCGTTTGGTTCTCTCAGGTATCCATGTCCTGTACTGAAACCGCCTCTAAATAGCTTCTGAATATCTATCTGACAGCAGGTAGTAGTCAATGTCAAAAAATCCAAATCGTGTATATGTATATCTGCATTGTTATGTGCTTGTGCATGCTCTGGTTTAAGTACATACATTTCGTAGAATTGTTTTGCACCCTCCGAACCATATTTAAGCATTGTTCCCATAGCAGTGTCACTGTCTATATTTGCGTTTTCACGTTTTAAGTCATTATCCTTTGCATCTTTGAAGGTAAGTTCCTCATAAACCTTCATCAAGCGTGTGTTCATTTCACGTACCTTTGTTCTGTCGGCCCTGTACAAAATGAACTCCTTAGCCGTTTTTGCATGGCCTGTCTCAATTAACACTTTTTCTACTGCATCCTGTATTTCTTCAACACTGGGTACCCTTCTGTCAAGACTTGATTCAATGAAATCAACAACCCTTTCTGCCAATTCCATTGCCGTTCTGTAATCCTTACCTCCGGTAGCACTAGCTGCCTTAAAAATAGCATTAGCAATTTTTTCAATGTTAAATGGTACTTCTCTTCCGTCACGCTTTCTGATTTTGGTTATCATGTGGCTAGCCACCCTTCTCATATTTTTTCTTTTGCAGTATATTAAATTATTTGCCTTTTGCCAAAAAGCAAAATGTGCGCACAAATAAAAATGTGCAGATCAAATCGCACAATAAGTCTGACCGCAAGCCAACCTAGCAGTAGCTTGGGACATTTTGTTTATGCCGTTTTTAATAAATAATTGTATATTTTGAATATGTAAATATTCATTACTTTTATCAATATGTTGTGCAATTATACTATCACTATCAAGATATTGTGTCAACAAGTTATTATTTTGATGTATCTATATTTGAGCCTGTATGCCTTAATTAAGATTTATTTTCTACCTTTATCGTTTTTTGTTTTGATTTTTGACTATTAATGATTTTAGGTAAAAAATAGCAAATAAAATAGCATAATAACCTCTTTGCCGTAAAAATCCGGATACCCAAACCGGCTTTAAATAGATTTTTACTGGTTATTATGCTTTTATTTGCTTTATTATTGCCGAACTACTATATATCCAAACTGTTTAAAAGTTTTTTCAGCTCTACCACTTCTTCTTTTGTGAGTGTAACACCCTTGCCCATCTTTTCGTGATCCGGAGACCAGTCTCTGATATCATACTTTGGGTCTCTATCATTCCAGCTGACCAAATTCAATTCCTTGTACCATCCTTTGGCGGACTCTGATAAGGTACCAATGTTTTCGGTTATTTCAAACTTTATTTCAGCCATAAATAACAATCCTCCCAAAATTTATATTATACCAAGTCATCAAGTTTTTCGTCCTTAAAAGACCCTAACATTGCGGCACCTACTACAATACCTGCATTACCCATTTCAGCCATTTTAAATTCCGGAAGATTAAGCTCTTTGGAATATATTCTTTCTTTCAAAAGCTCAACCAATGGGTTTACAATCGCATTTCCCAGTTTACTTATAGGACCTGCGATTATTACAACTTCAGGCATTAATATATTTACAATGTTTGTTAATCCCTCAGCAAAATACTCAACAAATTCAGAGCATAGTTTTTTGGCCTTTTCATCACCGGCCTTGGCAGCTTCAAATATTGTTAATTCAGTTATCTGTGCAACATTGTTCATAACCATTTTCCCTAAAATGGAATCCGGATTTTCTGCTGCAAGTTGTTTGGTGTGATTAATAAGAGAAGATCCCGACACATATTGCTCCCAACAACCTTTTCTGCCACAGCTGCACTGCCTTCCATTATACTCTATAACCATATGACCGAACTCTGTCCCACCAAAGTTAAATCCGTTATATATACTTCCGTCAATAATAATTCCTCCGCCAATACCTACTCCTACTTTGATAGTAAGTGAACTTTCAGTACCGTATGCGGCACCAAGCAGGTATTCAGCTATAGCTACACAGTTTGCATCATTTTCAACAAAAACAGGAAGGTTTATGTGCTTCTGAATCTCATTCCTGACATGAGCATTAGTGAAATTCAGCGAGTAGTTTTTTAAAACAATGCCCCTCTTATTATCGGTTACTCCGGGACATCCTACTCCTATATATTTTATATTTTTTATTTCTATATCTTCATCTGCGGTAATTTTTCTTATTAATGCACAAACATCCTTAATTATTTCTTGAAACTCTCTGTCTTTATTAGTGGGTACAGTATCTCTGCGAATTAATTTACCATTTTTATCAAGTATACCTGCAACTATATTTTTGACTCCCAATTCAATACCAATAGTATATTTCATTTAACACGCCTCATTTATATAATGATATTATTTATTTCTCTATAACATGCTAATCAATCATATTTATGACTGTTAAGGACAAAATCATCGTCCCTTAATTGTAATGGCATAACTGATACAACTATATGCTTATGCTTTAAAAGTTCCTTTTCAACATAATATCTGGTATTGTTGTGCAGGAATCTATGCCACCATTTCTTAACTGCAAATTGCGGAAGTATAACAGTTATCATATCACCGTTCTGATAGTCATACTCAGCCGACTCAATAAATTTAAGCATCGGGTCAACAACTTTTCTGAAAGGTGAATACTTGACAACTAAAGGAATATCCATATTGAGTGCATTATACTTTTCTTTTATTTTTTTTGCATCTGCTTCATCAATGACCACACTAAAAGCAGTTATATTGTCCGATATTGTTTTTGCATACCTAAGGGCTCTCAGGCTTGACCTGTTAATACTTTCTATCGGAACAATAACCCTGTTTCTGTAGACAGCCTTACTTATATCAAAGTTAGCGATTTCTTCAGGCTTCAGCCTTAACTGTCTCATAACAGCTTCATAGTGCTTCTTTACCTTGAAAATTAACAATATAAGAATCGGTATAAGTATTACAACCAACCATGCACCTTCCCTGAACTTAGTAAATGCAATGATTATAACAACAATTCCCGATACAACTGCTCCTGTTCCGTTAATTATAGCTTTGTGCTTCCAGCCCTTTTCTTTGCTCCTCTTCCACTTAATAAACATACCCGTTTGAGAAAGCGTGAAGGAGATAAATACACCTATTGCATAAAGACCTATCAACTTAGAAACATCTGCCTTGAATACTATCATCAACACGCTTGCAAGTACGGACAACAAAATTATTCCATTGTCATAACTGAGTCTGTCGCCTCTCATACTGAGCTGTCTTGGAGCATATCCGTCTTTTGCCATAATAGATATCAGCATTGGAAAACCCGAATAGGCCGTGTTAGCTGCAAGAACAAGTATGATAAAGGTAGTAGCAGTTATATAATAAAACATAAAATCAAACTTAGTATTATGGAAAATTTCACCGGCTATCATTACCAGCATTGCATTGCCATGAGATGGATTAACATGATAAATGTTTGCTATAATAGAACTTCCGCCGAATAAAACAAGAATAACCATGGACAAAAGAAGCAGAACTCTTTTAGCATACTTTGTACTTGGATTCTTGAAATTCGGTACTGCATTACTTACTGCTTCGACTCCAGTAACAGCCGCACAACCATTTGAAAAAGCAGTCAGTATTAACATAAGTGTCAAAGGTTTAACGACGTCAGGCATATCC
Organism: Bacillota bacterium; assembly: GCA_023412275.1. Lineage (GTDB taxonomy): Bacteria > Bacillota > Clostridia > Acetivibrionales > DSM-1351 > Ruminiclostridium. Next base: position 6,326 of record JAEYNY010000024.1, on the reverse strand, counting down.
TGTGCCGGTGGTGGAACATATCCTCCAGCAACCTTAGCAAAACCGGCAGCTATCATAACAACCATACCGATTATAAAAGCATATGCAGGAATACCAAAAACTCTCGAGGACTCTCTTATTCCTCTTAAATTGCCTATCATAAGTAAAAGTACCATGGCAACTGCTATGACAACCGAATAAGGCTTAAAGCCCTTAAATGCAGTTGTAAATTGTTCCACTCCTGAAGAAATACTTACTGCTACAGTCATTACATAGTCAACAGACAATGCAGCACCGGCTGTAACACCCGCAAGAACTCCCAGGTTCTCCTTTGCAACAACATACGCACCGCCACCATTTGGGTAACTGTCAATAACCTGTCTGTATGACAACATCAGTATCATAAGCAAACATATAATTGCAATAGATATATACGACAACTGTCTGAATGCCAACATACCCACCGCAGGTATCAAAACCATCAATACTTCCTGACCCGCATAGGCTACAGATGAAATAGCATCACTTGACAATATGGGCAGTCCCCAGAGAACACCCATTTTCTGATCTTGCAACGCTTCATTTTTCAACGGTTTGCCGACCAATATCCTTCTTACTTTTTTAAACATAAATGCCTCACCATTTTAAAATTATTTAGTTTTATTATTTGTCTTTTCTGCCTTTTGTCACAAGGAATATTATGGCAAAACGCTTATTGTATTCTAATACTTTTCTAAGCAATTTTCAATAGCAAATTTAATAAATAATATCCTTCTGCATAACATAGTATTATATACATTTTTTATAATTTAGCAACATTTTTCTACAATAAAAATGGGAATAGCTCCATTTAAGGAAACTATTCCCATAATCCTTAGCTATTCTTACTTTCTCAGGCTTTTTAAAAGATCATTAATCTCCTGAGATTGTTTCATAAGCTGATCCAATTTTTGCTGCAATTCATCCAGTTTTTGTCTATCTAAACTTTGTGATTCATTCGCTGGAGGAGTAGTTGTATTGCCTTGCTGGTCTTGATTATTGGTTTGAGGTACTCCATCGGAAGGCTTTGCATTTCCTCCAAACAGATTATTTATGGCGCTATCAAGATTATCTCCTATACCATGCTTGAAATCTGCTCCCTGCTGGTATCCAACTACCACCCTTTTAACCTGTGGGATGGATGAAGCACTGTTTGCCTGTATATATATTGGTTCCACATATAAAATGCTGTTTTCTATAGGTATTACAAGAAGGCTTCCCTTGAATACCTTTGATCCACCCTGTCCCCATAGTGTCATATCCTCTGATATTTCACTTATTTGATTTATATTTACCTCAAATTGGTCAGGGCCAAGAATATTAGTATTTTTAGGAAAGTTAAACAGTATCATTTTTCCGTAGTTTGCCATATCATTGCGAACTGCAAGCCATGATACCATGTTGTGCTTCTCGCCCGATGGTGTGAAAGGCCTCATAAGAATAAGTTCCTCATTTTTGCCAATATCGCCGGGAAGTTTCACCATATTGTAGTATGCATCAATATCCCTTGCACCGCCTTCGTTATTTGCATCAGGATATTTTGCAATATTCCATTCGTCCTGTCCGGTATAGAAGATTGATATATTGTCTTCCTTTTTGGGGTCTAAATGGTATTTCTTAAGTACCTCTGTTTGAAGCTTGAAAAGCGTTTCAGGATATCTAACGTGGGATGCAAGATCCGCTGGAAATTCTTCTTTAGCAAAAAGTCCCGGATATACACTCTGATAAGCTTTTATTATAGGGTCTTCCTTATCTATAACGTAATACTTCACTGTACCGTCATAGGCATCAACGGTTACTTTTACTGAATTTCTTATATAATTGATACCGTTAAGTGATTGAAGGTCATCGTCCTCCGATTGAGTATAATAATACTGTGAATACGGATAGTTGTTGGATATACTATATGCATCCAGAACCCATACTAGCTTTCCATCAGCAGTTATGTTCAGTGCAGGGTCGGTATCAACTTTTAAAAATGGTATTCCTTTCTGAGCCCTCTCTACAACATTTCTATTAAGTAGAATTTTAGAGTCAGATGATATATTGCTTGAAACAAGAAGGTTCGTATCAGCATACTTTATTGAAAACAGTATCCTGTTCAATAGATTCATTTTTATTTTTTCATACTTGTTTCCTTTTTCATCAAAATAACTGACTGTCGTTCCGTCATAGTCTATTTCTGAAAGCTTTCGTGCACTTTTTGGGTTTACTATTACGTAATTATTTGTAAGCTGTCCATAGTAAATCCTTGGCTCGGTAACCTTCAGGTTAACCTTGTCAACAGTATCCATTTTAAGTCCGCTTATTAAAAAATCAACCTGTCCCTGTGCTGTCAATTTATTTATAGGATTTACAACAACACCATAACCATGTGTATATTTAAAGGTTTTATTTACAAAGTTCTGATTCATGAGATAATTTGAGTTTATTTCTCTGGCAGAAATAAGTACAGGTATCTCTTTGCCATTTACAGTGTAGTTTAAAATATCTCCGTTATGGAAGGTGTAGAAGTTCGTATTACTCTGGAGTTGTTTGTTGCTGTTCAATGTAGGTGTATAGTCAACTACACGTATATTGTCCACGGTGTTTCTGTTATTGTTTATTATTTCGGGAGTAAGTTCATCTATTTTGCTGAAATCGTAGGGTTGAATTTTATCCAGCCCAAAAGCCGTCCTGGTTTCAGTCATATTATTTTTTAGATATTTATCTTCAAATTCGATTTCATTTGGTCCTACAATAGCATTTTGTATTATTGTTGAAACCAAAGTAAGTAAAATAAATAATGCAGGGAAAGCTGCAATTACAACAGCTGACTTTTTTAACTTTCCCTTCCACATAAAGAAACCTGCCAATAAAACAATTACAAGAACAATTACTGGGGCTATTGTATAGTACTTGATCCATATATTTGTATCAACGTAGCCGGCTCCTGTTATATTCTTATTTGTAAAGTTAGTAAAAAGCAGTGATTCCCTTTGAAACTTGAAGGAAATGGATTTAAGCACAAAGTATATTGCTATATTTATGAGATTGTGTCTCAAAATAGTTTTATCTTTCAAGTCTTTAGCAGATAAAGTGCTGTTTAAAGCCGCCATCAGGACAATCAAATAGTATGCAGCTGTATAAAATACAAGGAACAGCCACAAATTTGATATAAAATTAAACAGAGACATGTAAAATGGCCTCTGAAACATATAATAACCTATGTCCTGTCCGAATTGAGGATCTTTCATACCAAAATTTGCTGAATTGAGAAATAAAAGAGCCTTATTAAAAAAGAACTCCTTGGTAAGAAATGCTCCGATTATACCTATTACCAATGCAACAGGAGCATTAATCAATTTTCTCTGCTCAAGGTTATTGTTTGTAAAGTACTTTTTAAGATTTTTTCCCATCACCTTGTTTGTAATAAATATAAACAAAGTGATTAACACAAAACTGATTATAAAGAATACCGTCTTGTATAGGAGGTTTTTTGTATATACGGTAGTGTAATCAGCATTTGGGTTCAACTCCTTGAGCTGAATCAACTCCATGTATATAGAGCTTCCTATTAGTGCAGCAACAACTATTAGTGCAAAAATTATCAAGGCTGTAATTTTTCCTTTACTGCCTTTTCCGCTTTTTTGCCTCTTGTCTTTTTCTTTGTAGTAATCGTATACTTCTTCCATTTATTCTTCTCCCTTCACATTCATGTTCTATGAAAACAAGGCTTCTACAAATTCCTCTGCATCAAATTTTTGCAAGTCATCCAACTGTTCCCCCACACCTATTAATTTTACAGGTATATCAAGCTCAGATTTTATGGCTACAACTATTCCGCCTTTGGCAGTTCCATCCAGTTTTGTTAATACTATACCGGTAATATCAGAAGTTTCGCTGAAAGTTTTGGCCTGTGATATGGCATTCTGACCTGTAGTTGCGTCAAGTACCAGAAGTGTTTCCTTGTCTGCTCCCGGAAGTTCCCTGTCAAGTACCCTTGAAACCTTTTTAAGCTCCTCCATTAGATTCTTTTTGGTATGAAGCCTTCCTGCAGTATCGCATATCAAAAGGTCTGCATTTCTGGATTTTGCAGCCTGAACAGCATCAAATATAACAGCTGCCGGGTCTGAACCCTCCTTTTGCATTATTATCTCAGTACCAACTCTTTCCGCCCATACCTCCAACTGGTCAATGGCTGCAGCTCTGAAGGTATCTCCTGCTGCTAATAGGACTTTTTTGCCCTGACTTTTATACAGATTTGCAATTTTTCCTATAGAGGTTGTCTTTCCAACACCGTTTACTCCTATTACTATAATCACAGACGGTTTGGTATTCAGCTTCATTTCATTACCGCCCTTTTGCAATATCTCTTTAAGAGTCTCCTTGAGCAGGCCTTTAACTTCCTTTGGGTCGATTATCTTCCTTTCTTTAACTTTTTCCTTTAAGTCCTCAATAACCCGCATTGTTGTTTCTATTCCAATGTCTGAAGTAATCAATATCTCTTCAAGTTCATCAAAAAGTTCTTCGTCTACCTTTCCAAAAGATACAAGTACCTGATCTATTTTTTCAGTAATACTTTTACGTGTTTTTTGAAGTCCTTCTTTAAGTTTGTCAAAAAATCCCATTTGCAGCCTCCGTAAGATATTTTTATATTATAATTTACTCTCTTTACTATATAAATGTCTTTTAAAAACGATTTTTATTTTTGCTTAACTTGCCATTTCACCCATTTTCATTGACACAACCTTGGATACGCCATGCTCTTGCATTGTTACTCCATACATGGTATCAGCTGCCTCCATCGTTCCCTTACGATGTGTAACCATTATAAACTGTGTGTTTTGAGAAAATTTTTTCAGGTACTCTCCGAACCTGTATACATTTGCATCATCCAATGCAGCTTCTATCTCATCAAGCAAACAGAATGGTGTAGGTTTCAGCCTGAGTATTGCAAATAACAACGCTATTGCTGTAAATGCACGTTCTCCACCCGATAATAACATCATATTCTGGAGTTTCTTTCCCGGAGGCTGAACCTCAATCTCTATACCACTTTCAAGAACATTGTCTTCATCAGAAATTATAAGCTCAGCTCTTCCTCCACCAAATAGCTCCTTATATACTATTCCAAAGTTCTCATTTATAAGCTTGAACTGTTCAACAAACTGCTTTTTCATTACCTGCACCATCTCATAAATGATTTTATGAAGTTTATCTTTAGCCTGCTCCATATCATTCTTCTGAACAGACATGAATTCAAAACGTTCTTTTGTCTTAATGTATTCATCTATAGACGATACGTTTACAGGACCAAGAGCCTTTATCTGAGCCCTATATTCGGATATATTCCTTTGGGCTTCAGATATGTTTTCTATTTCTTTTTTAAGCTCAACAGCATTACTATAGGTAAGCTCATATTCATCCCACATTCTGTCCTGAATTGATTTCATTTCTGCTTCTGCTTTGGCTTTTTTTATATCTATCCTGTTATACTCCTCATGCAGGAGATGGATTGTCTTGTTGGTTGTATTTAATTTTTCAATAAAGTCGGTGGATTCTTCCTCCAACACTTTTTTCTCTTCAACCAGTCTGTCAATCTCCAGTGTTTTTCCTGTCTTCTCATCCTGAAGATTTCTTGTTGAATTGTCCAGGCCGTTTATCTCTTGCTTTAATAGCTCAATTTCAGTGTTTGCTTTGTTTATTTCTTCTTGTTTACGTGTATGACTTCTGGTTAAAGCCTCTCTTTCTCCTTTTATTCTATCAAGATTCTCTGTTACACTCTGTATACTTTCCGTTATTGAATTTACAGATATCTTAAAATCAGTTATTTCTTGATGTAAATCATCTCTAACTGTCTGATCTGCTTTGAATTTCTCCTGATGCTCCGCAATTATCGCCTTTGTTTCGGAAATGTCAGTTTCTATGGCTTCAAGCTCGGCTTCATATTTTTGCTGTTCCAACAATGTTTCCTGTTCTTGCTTTGCCATTTGATCCTTTTCATTTATAAGCATACCGATTTTGGCATCTGTCTTTTTTAAATTATCCTCAATCATCTGCAGATGATTTTCATCTCTGGTTTTTATAAGTTCATTATCTCTGAGCTTATTGTTATGCTCATTGAATTCGGTATCTATCTCCGTCAGCATTTGCCTGACATCGTTTATCTTTGCACCATATTTGATTTCATCTTTTTTTAGTCCCTCTATTATGTTTTCCAATTCTGAAATTTCTCTGCTTCTGCTTAGTATCCCAGAACTCCTGTGGTCGCTGCTTCCTCCGGACATTGATCCGCTTGTGCTTAATATATCCCCTTCCAGAGTTAC
>JAEYNY010000010.1 GCA_023412275.1 Bacillota bacterium | reverse complement strand
TTTTGAAGTTCTCCCATGAACAGTTGGCTGAACCTTTTATGTAGGTCATACCGGGTCTTTCCCGTTACAGGAAGAAGTGTATCGGAAACTTCATTTGTTTTTCCCGTACATGATTAAGTGGGTTTTTACCAATTTGGGTGGTACCGCGTAGGCTATAAGTCTTCGTCCCTTGTTTATAGGGATGAGGGCTTTTTTATTTACTAAAAACCCGAAATGCTAACTAGTTTACTTGAGACATTTGTATTAAAAAATAATTTTGTGGAGGGTTAAGTTATGATTATTGTAATGAAGCAAAGTGCGACGGTAAAGGATATTGAAAACGTTGAAAGCAGGCTGCTTGATCTGGGTTTTAAAACCCATCCCATTCACGGAGATATAAAAACGGTAATCGGAGCAATCGGTGATAAAAGGCTTCTTAATGTTCACGCTATATCCCAGATGCAAGGTGTAGAAACGCTCGTTCCTATAATGAAACCGTATAAACTTGCAGGCAATGAACTTCAGCATGCGCCAACAGTTATAGACATCGGTGGTGTTAAAATAGGCGGTGAAGAGATTGTTGTTATGGCTGGGCCGTGTGCCATAGAAGATGAAAAGGATTTTGTTGATACTGCAATAAGTGTAAAAAATAGCGGTGCTAAAATCCTTAGAGGTGGTGCTTTCAAGCCAAGAAGTTCTCCTTATGCCTTCCAAGGACTTGAAGAGGATGGTCTTAAAATTATGGTTGCCGGCCGTGAAGCCACAGGTCTGAAAATGGTTACTGAGGTTGTGGATACCAGAGATGTAGAGCTTGTTAATAAATATACAGATATCTTCCAGATAGGTGCAAGGAATATGCAGAATTTCAGGTTATTAAGTGAGGTTGGAATGACCCGTAAGCCTGTACTTTTAAAAAGAGGGTTATCTGCCACTATTGAAGAATGGCTTATGGCTGCAGAATATATAATTGCAGAAGGAAATCATGAAGTTATTCTTTGTGAAAGAGGTATACGTACTTTTGAAACAGCAACAAGAAATACCCTTGATTTAAGTGCAATCCCTGCTATAAAAGATGTTTCCCATCTTCCGGTTGTTGTGGACCCGAGTCATGCCACAGGTAATTGGAAATATGTCCCTGCACTAGCAAAGGGAGCAATAGCTACCGGTGCAGACGGACTTATAATTGAAGTTCATCCAAATCCTCCATGCGCATTGTGTGATGGCCCCCAATCGCTAAGGCCAGAGAGATTCAAAAGCCTTATGGATGAATTAAGATTAGTAGCTCAGGCAGTACAAAGAACCATTTAATCCATACCAAAAAAGGAAAGCTACTGTTTAAATCAGAGCTTTCCTTTTTATTTGTTTTTTATATTATCTATACTATGTATTCCAAGTCGGCAGGTTTATAAGTAATATCGTCATCCCCATTAGTAATAACCTGCATACATTCGACACCACTGCAATTAAGCTTATCCAATTCATTTAGTTTCAGGTATACTAAGGTGTTTTCAAATATTTTTATGTTTATTCTGTCGAATATCTCCTTCTGCAAAATATCAATTATAGTTTTGATATTATCAATTGCCGAATGAATTGACTTTGACTCAATGATAACAGGTATCCTGGAATTTGTAGGACTTAACAGCTTTACATGAAGTATTCCTGGATCAATAATATTTTGTGTAGGATATAGCAAATCTCTCTCAAATAGAAGTGAATTCATATGGCTTGCACCCTCCTAATCAGATACTACATTTTTCCTTACACTATAAAAATATCACTATTTGTCATCATCGTAAAGCTTTTTATACATTTTATAGTATTTTTGTATTCTTGAAACATAATTTTCTGTTTCTTCAAATGGTATAATACTAAGACTCTTTCCGTCACGACTTTTTTCAGGATCCTTCAACCACTTAGATACATTACCGCTGCCTGCGTTGTAAGCGGCCAGTGCTACCACAGTGTCATTGTCAAACTGCTTTAACAAATTTGACAGATACCAGCAACCAATTTTTATGTTCGTTTCCGGTTCAAGGAGCATACTTTTTTCAAACTCATTAATTCCTGCCTTTTTAGCAGCCCATTCCCCTGTACTATCCATTATCTGCATAAGGCCCTTTGCTTCTCTGGGAGAAACAGCCTGGGAATTAAATCCGCTTTCTGCTTTTATAACAGCATAAACCATATAGTTATCCAGCTTATATTGCCGGGCATACTTCTCAACATACTCCGTGTATTCCAAAGGATATAAATACTCTAAAACATACCTTGAAGCAAATGTCCCTACTGATGCTATTATAACCAGTATGATTAACACACCTATTATTTTTACACCGTTTTTTTTCTTTTTCCTCAAAGAAATCACCTTAACAGCCTTGCAAACTGACTTTCCACATCCTGTCTAAGAATCGTCACATCATCATTATTATTGATAACTTTATTTGCGATACTTAAATACTCCTTATCGGGAATCTGGGATTCAATTCTTGAAACAGCTTCCTCATAGGTCATACCGTTTCTCTTCATTATTCTTTCCACCCTTATCTCCCTTAGCGCAAAAACCGTCCAAACCTCGTCACACAAATCAAGAAAGCCGTTTTTAATTGGAATAGGTGCATCAATAACAATAACTTTTGTCTGTTTAAGTAGCTGTTCTTCCACATTTTCTTTTATTTTTTGGGCAACATATTTATGCACAATACTGTTTAATATCCTGAGTTTATTTTCATCATTAAACACTTGAGCCGCCAGTTCCTTGCGTTTAAGTTGTCCCCAATCATCAAGTATATCCTTACCGAACTCCAGTGTCAACTCCTCTAAGGCCCTTTTCCCGGGCTCTACGACCTCTCTGCTTATCACATCTGCATCAATTACAACAGCGCCAAGTTCTTTGAGAATACTGCTTACTGTACTTTTCCCACTTCCTATTCCGCCTGTTACCCCTAAAATAATTGATTTTCTATTTTGTTTCATACCAACTATCTCCATGTTTTACATCTACTGTTAAAGGTACTTTTAATTGTACGGCATTTTCCATACAATCCTTTAACAATTTTGATACCTCTTCCAATTCAGATTTTTTTGTTTCCACAATCAATTCATCGTGAACCTGAAGAATAAGTTTTGACTTGAGCTTTCTCTTTTTCAGTTCATTATAAACCTTTACCATTGATATTTTGATAATATCTGCCGCACTTCCCTGAATAGGAGTATTCATTGCGACACGCTCTCCAAAGGAACGCATATTAAAATTACTTGATTTAAGCTCCGGAAGATACCTTCTTCTATTGTAAAGTGTTGTCACAAACCCAAATTCTTTACCTTTTTCAACAGTATCACTCATGTACTCCTTTACTTTGGAATACTTGTCAAGATAGTCATCTATATACTTTCTAGCTTCCTTTTTCGTTACCCCAATGTCTTTTGAAAGACTAAAATCACCAATACCGTAAACTATTCCAAAGTTAACGGCTTTAGCCCTTGACCTCATTATGGATGATACCTCTTCGGGAGGTATTCCAAATACCTTTGAAGCAGTAGTAGTATGAATGTCCTCGTTTTTTAAGAAGGCTTCTATCATGTTAGGATCATCTGTTATATGTGCAAGTACCCTTAGTTCTATCTGTGAATAATCGGCATCAAGTAGTAAATAATCCGCATTGGTTGGAATAAATACCTTTCGTATTTTTCTTCCCATTTCCAATTTAACAGGTATATTTTGTAAATTAGGCTCCGTACTGCTTATTCTTCCGGTTGCCGTCACTGTCTGGTTAAAGTTCGAATGAATTTTGCCATCCTGCTCTAATACAGACAAAAGTCCATCAGCATATGTTGACTTGAGTTTCATCAGCTGTCTGTATTCAAGAATTCTTTCCACTATCTCATGCTTGTATGCAAGCTGTTCCAGTACTTCTGCATTTGTTGAATATCCGGTTTTGGTTTTCTTTCCAACAGGTAGTCCCAGTTTTTCAAAGAGTATTACACCCAGCTGTTTTGGAGAATTAATATTAAAGGTCTCTCCTGCCTGCATGTATATTTCATTCTCAAGTATAACAAGTCTTGAATCCATTTCCTTCGAATATGCTTTCAGGCCTTCAACGTCAACTTTGAAACCCCTTAGCTCCATATCAGCCAGTACCTCAACAAGAGGTAGTTCTATCTTATAGTAAAGTTCATCCTGCCCGTTATCCCTTATTATAGGCCTCAGCTTCTGCGTTAGTCCAAATATGGCATTTACCGCAGCAGCACAAACCTCAGATGAACTTACATCCTGTCCCTGTTCAAGTCTTTTGCCATGTTTATCATACAAAACTTCAACTGGGGTTATACTTTGTTTTAGTTTATCTTCAGACAGCTCAGAAATTGTGTAAGTGCTTCTGGTAGGTTCAAGTATATACGCTGCTATAAAAGTATCAAATACTACATTTTCAAGCTCTATTTCTTGAGATTTGAGATACTTGTATAAATTTTTTAAATCATGTCCGTATTTTTCTATATCCTTGCTCTCAAATATTTCGCGAAGTTCATTAACCGCCGTTTCACAGGTTAATTTTTCTGAGAAAATGATATTTGCAGGAGCATATTCCTCATTACAGGCAAAAATACAAAGATTATCCAGATAGCTGCCTGAAGGATCAACGTGATAATAAAACGCTACCCTTCGGCTAAGCTTGATTACATTTACATATGATTGTAATTCACTAATGGAATCAACATCTACATGTTCAATTTTTAAAGCTTCAGTTGCTTCTACAAAAGGAGTATTTTCCAGACCAAACTTCTCTATAAGGGTCTTAAATTCCAGCCTTTTAAAGATACTATATAATGCTTCTTTGTCAATTTCTGTCCTTGCAAAACTACTTAGGTTCTCCATACCGGGAACTTTTCTGTATATAGTAGCCAGTCTTTTACACATAAAAGCAAGCTCTTTATTATTCTCCAGTTTTTCACGGACACCCTTCTTCTCAACTTTATCTATATTTTCATATAATTCTTCTAAAGAGTTAAACTTCTTTATCAGATCAAGTGCAGTTTTTTCACCTATACCGGGCACTCCGGGAATGTTGTCTGAGGTATCTCCCATAAGGCCTTTTACGTCTATAAGCTGGCCCGGTGTTACACCGTATTTCTCTATGACTTTTTCATAATCGTACTGGTCTGTTTCCGTTTTATTTCCCCTTGTTACAGGAAGTTTTATTCTTGTATGACTAGATGCCAGTTGTAATGAATCCCTATCTCCTGTTAATAGTATCGTTTCCATTCCCTGATTTTCAGCATACAAAGAAACCGTTCCCAGTATATCGTCAGCTTCAAATCCTTCCACTTCGACCCTTGCAATGTTCATAGCATCCAAAACCTGTTTTATGATGGGAACCTGAACTGCCAACTCATTTGGCATTCCCTTTCTTTGGGCCTTGTATTGATCATACTCTTTATGCCTGAAGGTAGGGGCTTTTAGGTCAAAGGCTACGCAAACATACTTTGGATTTTCATCCTGAAGATATTTCGAAAGTATATTTATGAAACCAAAAACTGCATTTGTATATAATCCCTCGGACGTTGTAAGCATGGCTGCTCTGCTTAGTCCGTAAAAAGCTCTGTTAAGTATACTGTTACCGTCTACAACTAATATTTTGTCTTCCGAATTCATTTGTGCCTCCGCTAATTATTTATCTGCAAAAAATATTCTTACCGTTATCATACCACTATTCTTTACAATCTCATCCATCTTTTGCGATAAATCATTTCTTTCTTTTTCCAGAGTTAATGTATTTTCACCTTCTATTTCCATATTATCAATTTTTTGGGTCAATTCATCCCTCTGCTTTTGAAGTTCATTATATTGCTCTGTAATATTTTCTTTTGTAACAGGTAGCTTTATGCTAATGTCCAGATTATATTTATCATTAGCCAACTGCTCAATTTTTGTAAATGAGTCCAATGGAATGACATAATCAACATAATTATTTTGAGCCATAATAAATACAGTATCGTCGTCGACAGTGAGCTCTTTGCCTCCCAACTCTGACATTAATCCCTTTAAGGCTTCATCTTCGTTTTCTTTATCCTGCGTTTCCGAATTTAAGGTCACTTCCGCTGTATTTGAAAAATACTGCACGGAAACAGTATCTTCAGCAATTTTTGTTTTGTATACTGACTCTGTTTTATCTTTTAGTTCGCCATCCGTTTTTTTTGTACTTTGACTTGACTTCAATACAGCTTTGTTTTCACCTTTTTCTTCAGTAACTCTTTTTTTCGGGTAATCTTTCACTGTACTCCTGCCGTTGTCAGCTGATGGTTGACTTTCATTATTATTGCTCTCTTTGGTGCTAAAGTTCTGTACAGATTCCTGTGTGGAAATTGCAGAATCCCCTGTACTAGCCTCAGCAGAATTAGAAGCAGTTATACCTGTAGAAATCCCGGCAGCCTGCCGGTTTAAATCTGTATGTGGAAGCAGGTTGTATGCCACTAGACATATTACCAGTACAGCAGCCGTTGACAACCCCGCAATTAACTTTTTATTATATATAAATAACTTTCCTTTATTTACTTTTTGATCTTCCGCAACTTCTACCAACCTGTTATGGAGGGAAGACGAAAAATTCTGTGGCAAAATTATATCGCCGCTTTCTCTGCACAACTCTGCCAAAGCTAAAGCTTCCTTGACCTTATGTGAACATTTACTACACTCATTTATGTGCTTTTCAAAGTCTGTTTTTATTGCCTCTTCCAGCATATCATCAATATATAAAGATACATAGTAATCTGATTCCTTGCAAAAATCCATTTCAATTCCCTCCTTTCAATTTATTTGACGTAATCGGTAAATAAATGTTCCTTATCCTTGCATAATAATTCTCTTAGTTCATTTCTGGCTCTGCTTATTCTTGATTTCACAGTACCTACAGGAATTTTCATTGTCTCCGATATTTCTTCATAGCTAAGTCCCATAAAATCACGGAGTATGATAGCCAATCGGTTTTTTTCGTTCATTTTATCCATGGCTTCTTTAATGGCCTGTTTCTGTGCATTTGTCTCTGCCACTTTTTCCGGCCCCGGATTTTCTGAAATGAGACTGTCTTTCAGTTGTAAATCCTCAAAAGTGTTTTGCTCTATGGAGATCACTTTCTTCTTCTTGTTTTTTCTAATAAAGTCCAGACATACATTGGTTGCAATTCTGTAAAGCCATGTTGATATGGCGCAATTTCCCTTAAAGTCTTTTATGTACTTGAAAGCCTTTATAAATGTCTCCTGAGCCTGTTCATATGCATCTTCGGTGTTATTGAGCATTCTGTAGCAAATACTGTATACTTTTGAATAGTATGCGGTCGTAAGCTCTTCAAATGCCCCTACGTCCCCGTTGCGTGCCTTGTGCAACAAGTTGTTTTCATTTATTGTTTCCATATTTTAGATCCTTACTTTTTTTATAGATCTGAAATGCCATTGTACCCAATAGCCCATAATATTGCAAGCCTTCATATTTTCAAAACAATTATACCATAATAATGTACATCATAAATGTAACTTTAAATTCATCATTCTGTACAATATTTACAATCTTTTATTTTTAATTATAATGGTTAGAGGTTTTTTGTATTCTATATCGAATACTGTACTGGAAACAAAATACAAATACACAAGAAGGAGTCTGCTATGATTAGTACTATTCTTGTAACTGATGATAATATCCTGGACAATGCAATACTAAGAAATTATCTTTACAAAGAACGTGTTAATATAGTTTCAGTCCTTAATGGACGAGAAGCTCTGGATATGGTAAAAAGTAGAAATGTTGATGTTATTATACTTGATTTGGTAATGCCGGTTTTAGATGGGTTTGGTTTTCTTGAAGAATTCTGCAAAACCAATTCTTATAAGGAAATACCGGTAATAATTGCATCCAACATAGAAATGGATCAAATTGAAAAAGTGTTGAATTACGATATTTATGATTTTATTCCAAAGCCAATTAATAAGATTAACAGAATGGTGGTAGTAAATAAAGTTAGAAAAGCTATACAATTCAGAAAAATGATAAGTCAACTTAAATTACTTGAATCCAAAGTAACACACTCACCCGGGTAGCTTATAGTCACTTTTCCTTCTCTGGCCAATAAAGGACCCATTAATATTAGTGATGATCTCATTTCTGCCGCAAGATGTTCGGGAACCTCTGTAGAAGATATTGTTGATGAATCCACAGTTACAACGTTATCTTCTACTTTTACTTTGCAACCGATAGTTCTTAAAATTTCAATTATAACTTCCACATCCTTAAACATGGGACAATTCTTGATTACATTCTCGCCACGGTTAAGAATTGTAGCAGCTAATATTGGTAAAACAGCATTTTTTGCACCCTCAATTTCTATTTCACCTTTTAATTTTTTACCTCCCGTGACTATTATTTTGCTCATAATAAAAAACACCTCCGTCATTCCGGGACACTATTGATATTTGTAATGTCACTTTTTCTCACTCCTATTTTAAAGTTAATTATAATAAATTTTATCTCGAAATATATGAAGCTTATAATAGCCCTATATAAAAAATTAAAATACACATATTTAAACCTCTATCCCTGCAATATCAGTTTATGCTTATGTGAATAAAGTGTTACTCATGTTTAAATTACAATACAAGGCAGGCTGCTGCCTGCCTTGTATTTTTCTTTTATCCCATCTGGGATTCTATACCCTTAACCTTTTGCTGTGCTTGTGAAATCTCTTGCTGGTTTGCATTTTGTACAGAATACCAACCTTTTTGGGACATCATATCAAAAACATGTTTCTGTTCATCAAAAGTTCTGGTCAATATGCTCTTTGCGTCGTTTCTAAGAGTTGGATTGGAACTTTCCAGAATCAAATTTGTTAATGATGATGCAGCAAGCTTTCTTTCATTTAATATTGATGCCATTATTTCCTTATCAGTTAACTCTGCCATATTCTACACCTCCTATTGTTGACCTGCTGTGTTTATGTGCTTCATCAAAAGCTGTAATCCATTCTTCTCTTCACTGGCCAATTGGTTACAAAGATTCTTTACCTGACTGTCATTTGCCAATTGTGCACAACCTTGTAAATACTTTATGTTGTTTTCACACATGCTGATATTATCCTGAATCAGCATCAGTTCTTTACTTGTAAGTGGCATGTCAATCCTCCCTTATCACTAGTAGAATTATTCAACTTAATATAAGTCGAACTCAAATGTTATTTTATACAAATATAAATATCATATTCTTAATTAATAATAATCGTATATGAAGAGATCTCTGACTAAAGATGATATTTGAAATAATGGTTAATATATGGTAGTCTATGTAATTAGACATAAAACAAAAATAATTAAAGTGGGTACTAACTAAATGAAAAATGGAAAATTAAAAAATAAGGAACATCATCTGTTAAATATTGCTCCATCAAAGCTTTTGGTTTTAAGCTTCGCAGTTTTGATACTTACAGGGGCCATACTTTTGTCGATGCCATTTTCCAGCAGGTCGGGAGAATGGACACCTTTTATTAATGCTCTATTTACCTCTACCTCGGCTTCATGTATAACAGGTCTGGTAGTCTACGATACCTATACTTACTGGTCCACTGCTGGTCAAATAATAATATTAACATTGATTCAAGTCGGTGCTTTGGGAATTATTACTCTGGCAACCTTCTTTTCTCTGTTATTAAAGAAAAAAGTCGGCTTGAAGGGGATGCTTATTGCCCAGGAATCCATTAATGCTTTCAGGTACGATGAAGTTCTGAGACTTGTTAGAAAAATTGTAACTACTACACTTTTGGTTGAAACAATTGGGGCAATATTATTGTCTATCAGTTTTGTGCCAAAGTTCGGTGCCTTTGGCTTTTACATGAGTGTTTTTCACTCTGTTTCCGCTTTCTGTAATGCCGGCTTTGACATAACAAGCGGTGCCATTAACGGCAAATTTCTCAGTATTACACCTTTTAATAACGACCCTATAGTAATATATACTATTTCAGGTCTGATAATTGTTGGCGGACTTGGATTTACAGTTTGGAGAGATTTATATGAGTTCAGAAAAAACAAAGCACTCCTCTTTCATACAAAACTGGTGCTTGTTATAACTTCTCTACTTTTGATATCCGGTACTCTATTTTTCTTTGCAAACGAATATGGCAATGCTAAAACACTGGGGCCTTTGAACTTTTGGGAGAAAATTAACGCAGCCTTTTTTCAATCCACAGCCGCCAGAACCGCAGGCTTTAATTCAATTAATCTTGCCGATATGAAAGAGATATCAAAAGTCTTCACAGTTTTCCTTATGTTTGTAGGTGCTGCCCCGGGCTCCACTGGAGGTGGTATAAAGGTTACTACATTTGGTGCCGTGATGATTGCTGTTTTTTCACAAATAAAAGGCTCCGGGGATGTAGTTCTTTTCAAGCGAAAATTGCATCAGTATACAGTAAACAAGGCACTTTCAATAACCGGATTAAGTGCTATTCTGGTTGTAATAATTACCACTGTCATCGTTACAATTCAAAGCAACTTCCATGTATTAGACATACTCTATGAGACAACTTCAGCCTTTGGTACAGTCGGATTAACTCTTGGACCGACGCCCTTACTGAATACTGCAAGCAAAGCTCTCATTATTCTTACAATGTTTTTGGGAAGGGTCGGTCCTTTATCCTTTGCTGTAGCATTGACCCTGAAGTCCTCCAAAAGAACTTCCGACATTGTTTATCCTGAAGCCAAGATTCTTGTAGGATAAAAAATAACCGTTTGAATCAGTTTATATCTGGAACTGATTCAAACGGTTATTTTTTTAATTTATATTATACAATCTTTACCTTTACGAAGTTCTTCTTACCCTTCTGAAGCATCATTTCACCGTTGACAAGGTCATTTGTACCAACCGTGTAATCAAAAGCTGTAATCTTTTCATCGTTCAAAAGTACCCCACCCTGCTGAACAGCTCTCCTTGCCTCACTCTTTGAAGGAGTCAGTCCGGCAGTCATCAGCAAATCAATTATTTTTATACCGGCCTCAATATCAGCTGCTTTCACTTCAACAAACGGTATACTGTCGGATTGGCCTTTTCCTCCGAATATTGCTTCTGCAGCTTCTTTGGCTTTTTTTGCCTCTTCTTCGCCGTGTACAATTTTTGTAACCTCATAAGCCAGAACTGCTTTTGCCTCGTTTATTCCGGCATCTTTCAATGAACCAAGTCTTCTTACCTCATCCATTGGAAGGAATGTCATCAGTGCAAGACAATTCTCAACATCATTATCAGCTATATTTCTCCAGTACTGGTAGAACTCATAAGGAGTAGTTTTCTCAGGATCAAGCCAAACCGCACCGTTCTCGGTTTTGCCCATCTTCTTACCTTCACTAGTAGTTAAAAGTGTGAAGGTCATTCCGTAAACATCCCTACCCTCTGATTTTCTTACAAGGTTGATTCCTCCAAGAATATTAGACCACTGATCATCGCCACCTAACTCCATCTTACAGCCGTATTTCTTGTTTAAAACAAGAAAATCATAGCTTTGCATAAGCATGTAGTTAAATTCAAGGAAAGTCAAGCCCTTTTCCATTCTTGATTTAAAACATTCTGCAGTAAGCATTCTGTTTACAGAAAAATGTACGCCCACATCTCTGAGGAATTGGACATAATTCAATTCCATAAGCCAATCACTATTGTCAACCATAATCGCCTTGTTATCAGAGAAATCAATAAACTTGGATATCTGAGTTTTAAAACTATCAGCATTGTGTTTAACAATTTCCCTGGTCATCATTTTTCTCATATCATTTTTGCCCGTAGGGTCTCCAACCATGGCTGTACCGCCACCTATAAGAACTATAGGTACATGGCCTGCCTGCTGCATATGAGCCATAACCATCAACTGTAAAAAGTGTCCTATATGCAAACTGTCTGCTGTTGGATCAAAGCCGATATAGAAAGTGACCTTTTCTTCACTTAAAAGCTTTTTTACTTCTTCCTCATGGGTAATCTGTGCAATAAACCCTCTTTCCTTTAACACATCAAAAACACTGCTCACCTTAATCCACTCCTTATTTTTCTTTTTTAAATATCGCGATATATAAAATAAAAGCCCTTTATCCTGTATAAGGACGAAGAGCTTCGTGGTACCACCTTAATTCACACTTTTGGATGTAGAAATTATCAAAAGTGTCTTATTGAGCTGTAACGGGCATACCCGGCGATAGCAGCTCATAATCTGTAATTCACTAATCTGCGTACTCCAATCTTTTCACCCACCAGACTGTTCTCTAAAAGTACGTTGCAGATAGTTACTGTAATTAATCATAGCTGTTTTGATATTGTTTTTACAATTCTAACATATGGAATCAATAATTTGCAATATAAATTTTTATCCCAGAAAAAAGTCCTTTAATTCCTGCTGATCCTGTATGGATGAGGCAGCCAATATATGGTCTCCCTCCATTAAGAGGGTATCACCGTTTGGTATTATTACATTTTCTTCCCTTATAACTGAAATTAATACACATTCCCTAGGAATATTTATTTCCTTTAGCTTTTTGTTTTTTACCGGGGAAGTCGAAGACAGCAGTATTTCACTTAGAGAAATTTTGCCATTTTTCAGTTTCATAAGAGTTTTCATTCCAGTGTAATCGACTTCCTGTTCTATCAAATCTGCAATTATTGACGTGCTACTTACGGCAATATCAACTCCTAGCTTTTCAAAAACAGTTATGTTCTTTGGGTTATTTACCCTTGCTATTGTACGTTTAATACCAAAATTTCTTTTTGCAAGCTGACAGGCAATGAGGTTTTCTTCATCCTTTCCTGTAACCGCAATAAATATGTCCGCCCTCTCAACATTACATTCGGTTAAATGCTCAATATTTGTTCCGTCTCCGTTTACTACACAAACATTCAGCTGGTTTGCAATCTTTTCACAAAGTTCTTTCTGCTTTTCAATAACCGCTATTTTATGTTTGTACGGCATTAGGGTTTTTATAAGATAAAATCCGACTTTTCCTCCACCGGCAATTACTATATACATTTAGTTAATCTCCTTATGATTCTTATGGGTAGTATCTGCCACAACCAATATATCACCTTTAACTAACCGTCCTGCGGCATTAGCCAATATAAATTCTCCCGACCGCATAATACCAAAGATCATACTTTGGTTAAGTTTTACCTGCTCAATCCTTTTACCTATATAACCTTCTGATAATTTTATATGTTTGAATAGTACAGAGGTATTACCAATATTATGTGTACTAACGTCGGTGTTTGACTCAAGCATGGCCCTCATTACATTTACAGTAATATCGGTTGGACAAATAGTTTCCAGACCAAATTGATGAAACACATGTTCACGTGCAGGATTATAAATTCTGGCAACAACCTTGGATACCTTAAATATTTCTTTTGCTACCTGACAAACCATGATATTTACATTATCATCTTCCGTTACTGCCACCAGTACGTCAGCATTTTCTATGCCTGCCATTTTTAAAACATCCTGATCAATAGGTACTCCTGTCAAGGTTACTCCGTCAAAGTCAGGCGGAAGATTTTTGAAAGCTTTCGAATCGTTTGAAACAATTACAATCTCATTTCCTTCCTCAGAAAGAACCTGAGCAAGCTTTGCTCCAACCTTCCCACATCCTATTATAACTACCTGCATGATTTCCTCCTATTAAAAATCCAGATAAAAATAATGAGCATTATAGGTATGGTATTTTCTATGCCATACATAATGCCCCATAGTAAAGAATACCAAACAATTATAACACTATTTAATTATTTTATTAATCCGCAAAAAATCATTAAATATAAAAATTAAATCTTCATTGCATCAAATAGAACCAAAATTTGTTGATTATCATTTATTATCTCAATATTTCTTCAAATTAAAAATATTATTATTGTTAAATAGGATGTATTTTTTTTGAGCTAATAAAAATAATAAGTCTATAATAAAACACATATGAAAAGAGGTATTTAATTGCTCGTTGTTTTTATAAGAACCCTGATACTTTATATCGTTGTAATCATTGCAATGAGAATTATGGGAAAAAGGCAAATCGGACAGCTACAGCCTTTTGAGCTGGCCGTTGCAATCATGATTTCAGAGTTGGCCTCAGTACCGATGCAAAACACAGGTATACCTCTGGTTAATGGAATAATACCCATACTTACCATGTTGGCTGCACAAATACTGATATCCTTTATTTCACTTAAAAGTACCAAAGCCAGAACTATTATCTGTGGGCGTCCAAGTGTACTTATTGCAGGTGGCAGAATAATGGAGCAGGTTTTCAGACAAGAACTGTATACCATTAACGATCTGTTGGAACAACTGAGAAATAAGGATATTTACAATATTGCCGATGTGGAATATGCAATATTGGAAACCAACGGCCAGCTTAGCGTCATACCAAAGGCGGGAAAATCCAAAGTAACCCGTGAAGACCTTAATATTTCCGGAAAATATGAAGCACCTTCCGTTGAAATTATTATTGACGGTGACCTTATTGATAAAAACCTGAAACTTGCAAATTTCAGCAAAGACAAGTTGGAAAGCGAATTAAAAAAGATGAATATACAAAGTACTAAAGATGTATTTTTTGCAAGTGTTGGTTCAGATGGCCAGTTGTTCTGTCAGGAAAAGGAAAAAACTAAAAGGAGCTAAAGGGTATGTCAAACAATGGAAAAACAGTAACTGTAGTTATTAGTTTAGTTTTGGTTATAATCATTTCAGGAGTTTTGACTCTATATTATCTGAATCGTTCCTGTGAAAAACTTGAAAAAGCTGTTGACTCTGCGGGCTTATTTATACAATCAAAGCAATGGGACTCTGCTGAAAAGCTCTTAAACGATTTTGGAACTGATTGGGATAGAACAAAGTTCGGTTGGGCTATCCTTTTAGACCATTTTGAGATTGATAATATTGATAACTCATATATAAAAACTAAAAAATATGTTGAAAGTAAGGACTATCCTTCTGCTTTGGCAGAACTTGAGGCTTTAAAAGAGTACATTAAACATATCCCCAAAAAGGAAAGTTTCTCCTTGGAAAATATTATGTAATATTATTTAAATCCCCTGAGAATCAAAAATGCAATAAACAATGCATAAAATGCCCCACCGGATAGAAGTGGCAATGGTGTTAAACTCTTTTTAACTTTTATCCAGATATATGTAACAAGAGTTGATGACAACGCCAGCAGAGAGCTTACCAATGTTATTACGTCAAGTTTCCAGTCTGTTGTGAGTATACCTATTGAAACCGGTATACAACTTTGGAATACCATAGCACCGGATATATTTCCCAGGGAAAGTGTATCCTTGTTTTTGCTAATCCAAATAACACTGTTGAATTTCTCTGGAAGCTCTGTTGCAATTGGTGTAATTATAATTGAAAGTGCAAGTGTTGAAATACCTAAAGCTCCGGATATAACTTCAATATTACCTACAAACATTTCAGCTCCAAGTATAATTGATAGTAGAGCAAGAGCAATTTGTGCCATAATAACCAGGATATTTTCTTTGAATCTGAATGTCTTTGAAAATATGAGATCATCAATTTCTTCATTACTTGCCTTGTCACTATTGACTGTTTTAAATACGTAATAGATATACGCGGCTATTAGAAAAATTGCAGTTATATTCTTAATAAAGCCCGCAGAAAAAAAGGATACTGAAATAGCACATGTATAAACAATTACAAAAAATGAAATGTCACGCCCAAGGATATCAAAATTGGTATTAAGGTTCATTCCCGTCTGTCGTCTTCCGGAAAATATTATTACACTTAAACCCGTTATAAAAAATGCAAGAGTCGATAGCATAAATGGCGCACCGACAATAGCACCTATTCCTATATCTACGGAGTCCTTCTGATTTTTTGAAAAAAGTAAAGCAATTACAGGTATCAATGTCTCAGGAAGACAGGTTCCCACGGCAGAGAAAATACTACCTACAACTCCGTCTCCAAGCCTTAGCTTTTTACCCAACCACTCAATTCCATTTGTAAATAACTCGCATCCTGTAAGGATTATTCCAAGACTAAGTAATAAAATCAGTATGTTATCCAGCATAGCGCTCTCTCTTCTCATTTTTTTAGGACAATGTCCTTCAATTATTCATATGCCGGATAGACAAGATTTAACACAAAAAAACTGCTTGTATATAACAAGCAGTTCTGGTGACGAATACTGGGCTCGAACCAGTGACCCCTACCATGTCAAGGTAGTACTCTAACCAACTGAGCTAATCCGTCATTTGTACTACTATTATCCATATATTTTTATCTACTGTCAAGTATCTGTAACATTATTTTTATAACATAATGCACTATTATCCTGCAAGATAATTACCAGAATTTACATTCTCATCTTTGCCATTACTGGTCCTGAATTTATAGGCAAAAAATACTGCACACAGAATTACAAGTGCACCTGATAATCCGAATAATATCAGCATGTTGTTGAGTACTGTTACGCCTATATCAATTTTTATATTGTCCAGGGCCCCTACGAGAAATGCTCCCAGTAATGCGCTTGCAAACCCGGCCAGTCCTGCCGCTGCAGCATTAAACCCAACAAATATAGTACGCCCTTCCTGTGGTGCATGCTTGAACTGGATATTAAAGAGTGACATATTAACCCCTGACCATCCGGCTCCGGCTACTATCTGAATAAACGGTATAATTACATAGCAGATTTCTTTGGTTACAAAAGCCCAAGTCAGGTGGCACAAGCCTAACATACCTATGGAGGCAACAGTAGTAACCTCCCAGCTGAATTTGTCAGCCAGTTTTCCCCAAAACTTAGCTGTAGATGCCTGTACTACAGATAACAGAATACCTGCAAACATTATAAAGGTATATGACAGTTTTAGACCCGTTACCATATAAACAGAAAAGAAAGGCAGTGCAATCTGCGCTGCAAAATTCCATGCTGCATTTAATAAGATAACCGAGCGGAACTGCTTATTTTTTAAAGGTAGCGTAAACAGACTCCTGATATTTACGTTCTGCCTAATAGGTACTATTTCGGGTTCTTTAATCTTTCTAAGTACATAAATATTCATTGCAACTAAAACCAAAACAACTGAAAAAACAAAAATAAAGCCCAGAAATTCTCTGCCCGACACTTTAAATATGTCAAGAATCCTACCCATGGATAGAGACAGCACAGCGGCCGATGAGATTATAAAGGTATCCCTAAGGCCAAAATACCTGCCTCTATATCGCTCGGGAACCAGACTAATAATCCAACTTCCCCCTGCAGGGTTAGAAAAGCTGAAAATAAGATATGACGTAAAATACATACCTCCCAGCAAAAGCAGTCTGGCTGAAGTATTCTGTGTTATAAGCGGAATAATTATCATCAGTCCAAGCAATGACCTATAAAAAATACAGGTAATTACAATCAAGTTCTTTCTACTAGTAAGTTTTTCCAGAAATATTGGACTGAACATCTGTAGAATATTGGCTAGCAATGGCATAGCTGCAATAAGACCAATAATTTGATCGGATGCGCCTAAAAATTTTGCATACCCCGCCAAAAACGCACCTGCCGTGAGGGTATAAACACCGTTGGAAAGGCAGCCCTCAAGTATAAAACGCCTACGGCTCAGCTCATAGTTTTCATCTGAAACATCACCATAAAGCCTTGGTCTTTTTATTTTGAATAACATGGAAAATAATCCCCCATCAAAGAACATTAGTATGAATTAAGCTATAAATATTGAGTGCAAATATAAGTGTGACAGTTCTATTACCTATGGGTTACTTCTGTCTTATATTCCAAATCCATATAAATTTTTATAATAAAACGTTGCAGAATCATGTTTGTTATTGTTGTCAAAAAAGCTCCAATAAGAACACCTTGTATAGAGTTTCCTACCAAAAGAAATACCGGTAATTTAAAAATTACTAAATAAGCTACAAGTATACCCGCAATCTGTGCTTTCTTTCCCTTTGTAATCTCACTGCTGGCAGTCATTGCATCAGCCATTGTCAGCTTCAAATCCAACACATAGCAGAAACCGAAGACAAACATTACGTAAGCTATTATACCGGGAATTACAAAAAACATAGAGCCAAACATTACTATAAGCCCAAAAATAACATTATAGGCTATAATTCGGCCCATATGCTTGAAAACACCTGAAAAACTTGCCCTAAATCCGCTGTCTTTGCCTCTTTGTTCCGCTAAGTAAGAATACATATAAACCGATAAGAACAGATTTGAAACAAGCTTGGACAAAAGAGATATACCAAGTGCCACTAAAAAAGCATACAAAATATGTATTGACGGCTGGTATATATCTGCGGACGCTGTAGAAGACAATGATGTTAAATTGTTATAAATCTTCTCAATTTCCTCCACAGGGAACATCTGGGTATATTTGTATAATGCATATTTACCTATCAATTGGCAAAAAAGGACAAGCACAAATATGAACCGTGCCAGCCCTTCTTTTTTTAATTTGTGAAACTTAATACTCTCCGGAAGATATTCAAAAAAAGATTTGACTCCTGAAGAATTTACCATTTATTATCCTCCAAGCCGCCAAGGCAGCATAAAATTTTTTAATTCATAAACCTGTGTCAACTACTAACAAAACAGACACTTGCTAGTATATACTTAGCACTATATAAATTCAATAGTAATTTGTAATAATAAATTTCTTTTACTTTTAGCTAAATTAAAAACCCGCCATTGGGACTTATTACCTGCCCTGTTATAAACTTTGCATTGTCAGATGTCAGGAAGTAAACTGTTTCTGCAATATCATTACCTGTTCCAATTATTCCTAACGGGGTCTGTTCCTTCAGCTCATCCAAGGTTTGGGTATCAAGTCCTGAATTCATATCAGTATCAATTACACCCGGGGCAACACAATTAACCTGTATGTTAGACGGGCCAACTTCCTTTGCCAATGCCCGTGTCAGCCCAATAACAGCTGCCTTTGAAGCAGAATAATGTACCTCACATGATGCACCTGTCAATCCCCATATAGAGGATATATTAACTATTTTCCCATATTTGCTTCTTATCATTTGTGGAAGCACGGCTTTACAGCAGTGAAACATTCCTTTGACATTAATATCAAACATCCTGTCCCATTCTTCTGTTGTAATGTCCGTGAATAGTCTTTGCCCTGCTATCCCTGCATTATTGACCAGTACATCTATATTACCAAAATGTGAATTAACACTATCTATCATATTCAGAACCTGCTCCTGATTGCTTACATCTGCTTTTACAGTCATTACTCTGCATTGCTCAAGAGCTAACTCCCTTTCAAGACTTTCAGCTGCCGTCCCGTTAACGTTATAATTTATTGCAACGTTAAATCCGTTTTGGGCAAACTTCTTAGCAATGGCATAGCCTATTCCTCTTGAAGCACCTGTTACAAGAACAGTTTTTTGCATATTCATTATATAAATTGCCTCTATTCATTTAGTTTTTTATTAGCAGTAAACTATCTGCCGCTAATCATATAAAAAAAAGCTTCCTTATCATCAGGCTTTTTAAACATACCGAAATAATCGGCTATTTCAATAGCAAAATCAACAAAAGATATGCCTTTTGATGTTATAACATTTTTATCCCTTACTACTCTGGTGTCAATAAAGTTTTCCCTTGGGAACGGGTCATCCTCATTGTTAAATGCTTCTCTTCTGGCTTGTGTCCATTCAACTATTGAAGTAGTGTATTTAACATCATCTAATATACCGGCCTTTGCAAGATATCTGGGGCCTGCACAAATTGCTGCAACAAGTTTTCCACTTGTATAAAAAGCTTTTATCAGGTCAAGCATTTCTGTCTTGACAACAGGATTCCAACCTCCTGGAATCAAAAAGCCTTCATAATCATCTACTTTTGCTTCGGCAACTGTAATTACCGGTGTAAACAACAAGCCACCTTTACTCTTAATAGTATTCATTTCATATGCGCACGGAACTACTTCTTTGGATAATTCATGTCCCAACAGGTGCGTAGCATATGAAATTTCAAAATCCGCCATATCATTATACATAAAAACTAATATTTTACTCATATTTATACCTCCTAATTTTGTAAGTTCCTCAAGTTTATACAGATATTCCAAAGCAAACTGTCTGGATTCCCCACACATTTCCCTTGAAGGTTTCAAACTTGAACATACTTTTGGCCTTTCGGGCAACCCGAAAATTCTACAGCTATTATCACTATTCAACTGGACGCATCTTACTCCGGCGGGCTTACCTTTCGGCATACCGGGTATTGATGATGATATTGAAGGAGCAATACAACAAGCCCCGCAACATTTTCTGCATTCCATTTGTAATCTCTTTTCTTAAAACCTTAGCCAGTTTACCATGCGTTATAAGGATTATTCACCAGATTTGAGTTAAAATATCTGACATCAGAAGTTATTTCTTTTCCAAGCCAGTCTGGTTTTTCAAAACTATCCTTCACATTATTTAGTTCAATCTCCGCTACAACAAGGCCCTCATTTGCTCCAAGAAATTCATCTACAATCCATTCATTGCCCTTATATACCAGAAAATACCTTACCTTTTCTATTATAGGCTGTACACACAAATTATCAAGCATATTATCAGCATCCTCAGTTGGAATGCTATACTCATATTCTAATCTACTGCAGTAATTTGTCTTCCCTTTTACCGTTATAAATCCTTTGTCCTCATATCTTCTTACCCGTACAGTTCTTCCCGCGGACGTACTTAAATACCCCTGTCTGAATAAAACCGGCTTTGCACAAGCCTTATATTCATCACTATTTACAAGAAACTTTTTTTCAATTTCAATTGACATATAAGCTACTTCTCCTTTTGGCTACAAATAATTATAATAATCACACTCAACTTTTTCAATAGGTTCTGGGGTACTTTTAACCTACACTTAACTTTCTCTTGCGAGATTTATTATATTATAGGCATACGCAAGAAAGAGTCCGGTATATACCGGACTCTTTCTTATTCTAATAACTTTTTTACTATTTGGTTAACTAATTTACCGTCAGCCCTGCCTCTGGTTTTAGGCATTACTGCCTGCATTACCTTTCCGATTTCCTTAGCTGAAGTAGCTCCGCTAGAAGAAATAGCTTCTTTTACTATTTCCTCTATCTCACTTTCACTCAACTGCTGTGGTAAATATTTTTTCAAAACTTCAATTTCTGCTTTAAGATTATCTATAAGATCCTGTCTGTTGCTTTTTTCAAAGTCAGGCAAAGTATCCATTCTTTTTTTAACTTCTTTTGCAATAATCTCAACTATACCATCATCGTCAAGGGTAACCCTAGTGTCCTTTTCAACCTGAAGCACTGCTGACCTGGCCATCTGAATAGCTGTCTTTGAGACACTATCGC
>JAEYNY010000166.1 GCA_023412275.1 Bacillota bacterium | reverse complement strand
CGTGATAAAACCTATCAGTACGGATATTACTATCGATACCGTTTTCCCTATAACGGTGGAAACTCCGTTGAAGTCTACTTAAGATTTCTCTTGTTCGGTTCACTGCTCAGAGGCTACTTCCATATCTCCCGATTAAAGATTCACACCAACCATCTTCTCTCTGAAAATCCGATAAATATGTACTACTCCTCGTCATTGCTTTTTTCTATTTTCATTTATTTGTCAAATTGTATCATATGCCTTACTTAATGTCAACCAAATCTTTCCTTGCCGTTAATTTTATTTCCTTTACCTGTAATTTAGTTATAACTCTTATTTCCTTTGAATTCTATCTTTACTAACTAGCAGAAGGCAATCTTAACCGCTCTTGAATCCTTATACTAGGCAGTTATTAGTTTTATGATTTTATGTTGCTATGTTAATTTTATGATGCTATGTTAATTTTATGATGCTTTGTTAATTTATTATTTTAGCAAATTGGAATTGTATGGTATAATTCTTTGATAAATACTCTGTAGAAAAATACACTTAGCAGAAAAGGAGATCCATGAAATGATTCAATCGATTGTACATATTGCCCTTGTAGTAAAAGATTACGATGAAGCCCTCGAGTTTTATACTAAAAAACTTCATTTTACATTAGTTGAAGATACCTATCAGCCGGAGCAGGATAAACGATGGGTGGTAATATCCCCTCCCGGTTCCGTTGGAACGACTATTTTACTTGCCCGAGCTTCTAAACCGGAGCAAGAGCCCTTTATTGGCAATCAAGCCGGAGGAAGAGTGTTTTTATTTCTAAATACCGATGACTTCTGGAGAGATTATCATGAGATGGTTTCTAAGGGTATCGAATTTGTAAGGGCTCCTAAAGAGCAGTCTTATGGTATGGTTGCTGTGTTTAAGGACTTATACGGAAATCTATGGGATTTACTGCAAATGAATGAAGATCATCCTATCGCAAAACGTATAAAATAAAATGAAGTATTATCTCTTTTTATTGTTTCATAATAATCACAAATCCTCATACTCACTGATACCCCGATTGACATGCTTTTGCAGGTTTTAAAGGATACGAATAAAACGGAATTAGTGCCTAGCCTGGAAAGCGCCAGAAAGACAGTGTTTATTGATGATATAAGAACAGCAAAAATAAGATGATAATGTCAAAATTATTGACACGTTACCGCGACTTATTTTACTCTTATCCCTCTTAATTCAGGAATTCGCACATAGAAAAGTATCAGAACTGTGAATCGGTTGAAACCCTTACAAATCAAGACAAAAAGAAAAGCACCGACCCAACAGCTCCTATGTCTGCCAAACCGATACCTTTATAGTGCGCCTCCAGGGGCTCGAACCCTGGACACCCTGATTAAGAGGGATGGCTTAAGAACAATTACAATCATAACACGCTAATAAAATAGTTTAATATTACTGTTGTATCACATAATGGCTTCCGGAATAAATATGTTCCTGGAGATCAAAAACTGTCCTGAGATACGACAATGAAAAGTATACATTGCTTACTTCGAAAATATATAATATAATTCAAGTGCAATCAGTTACATGGGTAGTGACGCCTCCTTTAAGGAAGGGGGTGGTGCTGATGACTACATATGAAGCAATATCTTTGATGTTGTTATTTGGAAGTCTCATTATTGCGCTTATCTCCTATTTAGATAGGGATAAAAAGCACAAAAAATAAACTACCCTCAGTTTCTTGGCCGGAACTCGGTAGGGTAGTTTAACTCTCGGAGGCTAAGTTACTCTGTAACTGATTGCCTTTTGTTTAATTAAAATATACAACAGTTATAGACTAAAGTCAATGTTATTGTTTCATATATATTTTACTAAAAACCCAATTATTGATTTAACCTACATAATTAAAAGAGTATCTCAATTCTTTGCCCAGGGAGATCCTGCAGCATGACTAGTTGAGATACTCATTTTTTATTCATTAAATTGCCTATATTGTATTACCCTATTTTTCAAGTAGATGCTTTTCCTCTTCAACAACAGCTCCTTCGGCCTTATCCATCTGAGTTATTGCAAATCTCTTAACAAATCTTATTATATCTTCTCTTGTATCGTTATCACATAGCTTAAAGTACTGGATTAATTGAGCTTGTTCCTCATCAAGGATTTCATCGTTTCTCTCCCCGGTGAGAATATAATTAATATCTATTCTATAATTTTCATAGAGTGCTAATAGTGTTTTACTACCTATTAACTTCTTATCATTTTCGTATTCTGACAAACCCCCAGTAGATAATCCAGTTTTATCTGCTATTTCACTGGTAGTAAGTCCATTATCTTTTCTCCATTTTCGAAGTCTCTCGCCAATTGTCATAAAACCCTCCAAAAAAACATTCTCCCTAAAGCGAGAAATATTATTGACATATTCTCTCTTTAGTGATAATATGAATATATAGTAATTTTTGACATGTTGTTATAGTTCCATATTTATTTTACATTATAGCACATCAAAACACGCATTGATAGTCAGTATTTCGTACGATACTGCGTCAGGAAAGGTAAGGAAATCTATGGTAAAAATAGTAACTAGTAAGGCATGGAACAACAAAGCTGTTCGAGTTTTAGGCATTATGGTTGAAGCTTATGAAACATATAAACATGAGATTTTTTATAACGTATGTATTTCACTCTTTCCTACTGATGCATCTATTGAAAATCACCCGGTCATGAAGGTAGTTGAACGTATAGAAGATCTAAGACAAGCGTTGGATATAAGAAATGCTCTTCGTGAAATAGATGATGAGTATTCACGTATCGATGATATTGAAGTTATATTAACTGTCAAGCTAACTAACAATGGATTTCAAATAGAAAAGGAACTAAAAGAAATTAATCCTAAAGCAATTTAATTCACATAGATCCTGGAGCTCCTGCCTTCCCCATCGGGAGCTCCGACCCCCAACATGTATCTCAAATCCAACACCGGCCGGATCTTCCTGAAGAAAGAAATGAGATACATCGCAACGATAGTATACAGAGCACCTTCTCAGGTACCTGTTTATTATAACATATCACACAACAATAAATTGGCATTGGCAATGACCAAGCCGGAAAGAGAGGAATTAATTATGGATGGAATGATGGATGTAATGCTGGGAACAAAAACGGAGATTATCGTATTAAGTGCGGATGCTATCCAAAGTGATACAAAGGATGGAAGAATATCCGGAATGAGTGTGTTTTATACTTTTAACACTACTTTTGATAATGTATATAACAACCCCCAGAGCTTCGGACAGAAACCGGGTAAGATCTGGATGGATCATGACCGCATAGAAAAAATCGTTGCTGCTCCTGCAAAGTACATCGGAACCTTCGGCATGAAGGTAGGCTCAGACGGAAAGCCTGTATTGATCTTAAAAGACTTAGATTATATCTGCGACGTAAAACTGGCAGACGTAAGAAAACCCGATCCCGAATCAGACCCCAACTACCCCAAATATGCTCCTGCACCGGATAAAGCCCCATCCCCTGCTTCAGTACCTTCTTCTAAGAAGTAAAAACGGTACGAAAACCAGAAGTTATGCCGTGTCAAGAAAAATCAGACAGGCCCGGCGCTTTTCCGGGCCTGCAGCTTTTATTTTTCTTTACTCGGCAGAACTTCGCAACACAATGGTGCCTGGGGTGCGATAGCGCACTTCTATCGCATCCCCTTAATTACAAATCAAACAGTAACGCAGGAGAAAGCCAAAACCTAGAAAGAAAAAGGATACAGGATACAATCTTGCTACTGACCCTAGATGTTTGAGCGCAAAGCGCGAGTTGATCTTGCACGCCATATAAAAACTAAAAAGGGAGAACGCGTATGATTCGAAAAACAGTGTGTAAAAAAGGCTGTATTTATTACAACTGGACACTAAAAAAATGTGACTATTCCGATGAAAAATGTGCAATAGAAGATTTACCTATCTATGGCATTTCGAATATTAAAGACTCACTAAGCGATGATAGAAATCTTACTTTCTTAAATAAAAACGTATCTCAAACAGAAAACCGGCAAATTCCGATCAAAGAAGCAGCCGGAGCAAATTGAGATACAGAACAAGGAGGAAACGATGGCAAAGATAGCAAAGAGTATTCGGGTTGATCCTAAAGTATATGAGTACATCGAAAGGTATAAAGGTAACGGCTTCAATGAAAAATTTGAAAAAATCATCATCGATGCTATGGAATCCGAAAAGAAACGATTAGATAAAATCAAACAACTTGAAAAGCAAATCGAAGAAAAAGAAAAACAGCTTCGCAAAGTAATTGGCGAAGTAAACCGGATGCAGGATGTTTCCTGCAAAGTTACAACTCTAATTCGAACCTGCAAAGAGATCGAAGAGAGACTGAATATAAACGCAAGCTAATTCGTATCTCAGTTTGTTCCGGATCTTCCTGGTGCAGCTGCTGAGAATGAGATACATATCATAACAAAAGCGAGGTGGTGCTTAAATAGAATGAAGAAACTTTTGAAGATACTCGTTGTCGCACTATTAATTGCTAATCCAGCAACTGTCTCAGCGGCAGAAATCTCTCCAAGTCCAACACCAGTAGCAGAAACCGTAAACAATGAAAACGATTTTACGGAAGAGGAAAAATCAATGCTTCTTGACAGTGTCCAGACAATTAGAGCAATCCTAGTGTTTATTGTATTTGTTATCGTTTTTGTTGCAATCATCAAATTCTTATCATGGTTTTTCTAAGGAGGTGTAAATGTGAAAAAGTATATTATCTTTCTAGTAATAGCTGGCATTATAGCTACCGTAGCAATGTTACTTTTCTTTGAGATGACAGTTCCTCAAATGCTACTTAATACCGGATGCGTTGCAATCCTTGTGACATATCTGATACTACGGATTGTGAAATCAAAGAAACCTATATTACCCGAAAAAGAGGTGAAGTAATGATAGGTTGGTTATTTTTTATCGCAAGTTGTTACATAGTAACCTTCATTGCGAAATGTATCAATAAGGGCATCAACAATCTGATGAAGCAATTTATCAAGGCTTACAGAAAATTGAGACAACCGGAAGTAATACCTACATCAGAAGTAAAAGGAGTTCCTTCAGCTCCGGAGGTGGCAAACAATGTTCACTGACGTAGCAAGCAATGATTTAATGATCATGCTTAATAATGTTTTTACTCTCGTACCGATTCTTATGCCGGTATGTCTATCGTTGTTAGGATTAAAGGTCGCTGTAAAATGGCTCAAAGAGGTCATTTTAGGGATATAAATTTAACGAAAGGAGAGTGTAACTTATGTTCAGTTTTTTAGCTGCTACAACTGCACCGGTAAATGAATTAGCCGATCTGTTTAAAGGTGACAATGCATTAGACGTAACTGTTGTGTATGGTCAGATTTACGCGCTACTGCCTTACGTAATGCCTGCGGTATTAGGTTTCATAGGCTTTAGAAAGGCTCTTGGTTGGTTAATGGGACAAATACAAGGTGCTTAAACATTATCAGAAAATCGGGGTACTGCTTTAAGCGGTACCCTTTTTTCTAAAGGAGGCCTCTTGAAAAAGAAACTATCAAAAAGAATATTATCCGTATTGTTAAGTATCACCTTAATATTTTTAGCAACTACTACCTCATATAAAGAAGCAAAAGCTGATGCTTTATCCATGTCTCTTGCCGCCGCAGGAGCAACTGCCGGAGGATTAACCGTCGGTGGTGTGTTAGCGGTATCTCTCGGTATCGTAGCGGTAGGATATGGCTGTTACTTAGTAGTTGATAACTGGGAAGAGATAACTACAGCCTGTGGTGACTTCTTATCAAAAGCGACTGGAGCAGTTAAAGATTGGTGGGACAGCATCTGCGGGTCAGCTGTTAAGGTTGATGAACCTACGGTACCATTACCAGAGAAGCTCGGTACGGGAGAAGTAATCAATTTCTTTGATTATTATTTACCCTCTTCCGGTGGATCAGGTGGAGATCCAAACAATGGAGATAAGATGGAATTGGATCCTCAGGTTTTGGGCGCGTTATATTCATTCCTTTTAACTTATTACGGTTTAGAAGCATTGGATCCGGATGAAGTATTAAGTAATGAAGCTTTGTCAAGTATGTCAATTCAACAATTGGCTGAATATATAGATTATCAGCCAGCAGCTGAAGAATTAATAAATGCATATAACAAATCAGTAGCCGGAATAAATGGTTATCAATCATTGAAAGATTTAGGAATATTATATGTGCTACTTACTCCTAGAAAGCCCATAGAAATGTATGTAGCTAATGATCCGGTTTATGGAGTGTTGGATGTTCCTGATTTGTCAGATACAATTTTCGTTGGTGTGAAGGATGATGGATCAGCTGCTATATTCTCCATGGGATTTACAGGAAATGCTGTTATTAATAGTTCCGGAGGAAATCAAAAAGCAAATAATAATCAATATACATATCCCTATTATCCTACTTCCGGAATAGATCTCTTAAATGAACCATTCATGAGTACCTTGCATTGTAATTATGACGCTGCATATTTTTATCGAACAAACAATAACGGAGTATATGGTAATGCATGGACCGGTGGAGCTTCAGGTCAACAATGGGTTAAGGCTATTTATAGTGAAATATATAAATACAGTCAACAAGCTACTACTTTTAACATGGATAACATCGGAATGACTGATTTATCAGATCCATCCGGAAAGAGTTATAGTATACCTTTTTCTGCTTTTTATACTCATTATGATAGAGGTAATAGCCTTACACAACAGTATTATTATATCTGGGATAATGTGCAATATAATGATGGAAGTCTTATCATGGGAGATTACAATGTTAACTTTGTTGGAGGACGTGATTATTTTAATTTTTACACTTATGATTACGAACATTGGTTAGCAAATAAAGCTTATTATGCTCAATGCTTTAAGAACCTTACAAAGGCAAAAGGAAGAATTGAAACATATGCAAATACAACCTTTGAAAAATTCATCCCAGGTGAAACCTATACTATTCCAAAAAGTAATTACAAAGTAGTGATTCCGGAAGGTGAAAGTGTTCATGTAGATATCAACGAATATCTGCTTCAGGAACTTGCTAAGATAAACACCTTGATAGATAACAACTTCGATCGGGTTATCAAAGCTATCAATGATGCAAATAAGAAGTCTGCTACAGAAAGAGGTAAGGCAACCATTGATAAGATAATTATTGATAATACTGATCCTACTCCGGGTGGCGATGTGAATGTTGACTTGTCCGAAACAAATGCTTTAATTGAGAATTTACCTTCGGCCATGGCTGAGGCCGTCAATGTCCCAGGAGCTCTCTCGGATGCTTTTACCCCTTCAGGAGACTTTACTAATCTTAATAACTTTAAAACCAACTTTGGAGACTTCTTTAATTTTCAAATACTGTATGAATACCATGAGATGATAGAAACCTTCTTAAGCAATAGAGTAGGTAATAATTCTCCCCCGGTATTTTATATGTATCCAAAGCAAAGCGGTCTTGTATATTTCAAAGATATGCCCAATCAAGTACCGGTAATTGATTTTAGCTTCATGGAAACAGAGATCTTCACCTGGGGTATTACCATTCGCTATTTTGTCCGGTGTCTGCTTACCTTCTTTGTGTTAGGTGTCTGGCTTAACAGAACGATTAAAAAATTACCCGGTGTAGTATCCGGGCTATAGAAAGGAGTTCCTAGAATGATATTTGATAACATAATGGACATATTCACTTCCTACTCAAGTGATTTATTCGATGGCTTACCTCAAATAAAGCTACAGTTTCTAGTCAATTGGAAGCCGGAGTTCCAGCAAATTCTTAATACCATAGGCAGGGTATTTGACGGAATTAATTACTTCATCCCTCTGGATGTTTTTTTAGGATTAGAAGCCATATCATTCAGCTTTATTCTCTTTAAGGTCAGTTATGCTACCTTACTTAGAATTAAGTCATTCATCCCAACATTGGGTAATTAATCGTATCTCATTTTTCTTCAGCTGCATTTCCGATCCGGAATTGCCGGTATCAAATTTGAGATACACGAAAGGAGTATTTTATGGATAACTTTGAGAAAACCAAACTGATCTTTTTAGGTATCGGTATTGTTTTAATGGTCCTTGTCTTATTACTGATTGCCAAAGAAATTAATTCAGCTGTTGACATCATTGATAGTACCTCAGATCAGCTGCTTAGTTCAATGAATTATTAATGAAGCGTGAGGTGTAATTATGTGGGATGCTCTACTAGGATTAACTAAATTCCTTTTTATCATTATAGGCCCATTTATTATTATGACCGGATTATTTACCTTAAGCGGTTTATTAAAGGGCAAACGATTCAAAAAAGGGGTATCTAAAAAACCAAGAAAGCGAAGTGCCTTTTTGAAACTGTTTTATGATTTTCCCAAGCAGTATGCTCATGATCTGTTTGAACGAGATCCTGATTACTTCAAAGAATATGGTGTTCATGTAATCGCCGGGAAGCAGGGAAGCGGTAAGACAGTAACTTTAGCTTATCTGCTCAGATACTATAAAGAATGGTACCCGAACTTAAAGATAAAAACCAACTTCGGATATCTTAACGAGGATGGACCAATTGAACACTGGACTGATATGGTAGCCTCCAACAATGGAACCTATGGTGAAATCGATTGTATTGATGAAGTACAGAACTGGTTTAACTCCCTGGCTTCAAAAGACTTTCCTCCGGAGATGATGACGGAAATAACCCAACAAAGGAAGCAACGTAAATCGATCCTATGTACATCTCAGGTATTTACCAGAATAGCCAAAGCGATCAGAGAGCAAACATATCTTCTATATGAACCTATTACCGCCTTTGGATGCCTAACGATCGTAAGAGTATTTTCCGTTCTACTAAATGCGGATGGCATATCAGAAAAGAAGAAATTAAGAAAACTATTCTTCTTTGTTCAGGATGAAGGTTTGCGCTCCTCCTTTGATACATATAAGAAAATTGAGAAAATGATTGAGATAGGATTTAAGGATGAAACCCAACAGATCAGGAACATGGAAAGCCAACAGATTCAAATTACAGGCAAAGGTAAAAATATCAAAATAAAAAAATAATGTATCTCAATTCATCCGGGAAGATCCTGGTTGCTGCAGCAAAAATGAGATACATGCTTTGAATGGGGGCCGGGGCTAGCGTCCTTGCCTAAGCGAAGCAGGCAAGGCGCGCCCCTGCCCCTCCAAAGCTGAAAATTTTTGCGCACCACGTTCTTGTAATACGTGGTCTCAAAATACAACACTATTCACCCCTAAAGCCTTGAGTTTTAAGGTAAAACTGCCATTTTTAAAATTTGGCGAAATAGGGGGTCTCGCCAAATACTTTCGCGCTTTAATTTATTAAACTATTTTTATTTTTTAGAAAATGGAGTACATTGACAATTAAATGTTGATAGTTGGTAAAAACCGTATTATCATATGCTTATACAACTAAATTTATATATAAAATGGAGTATTGGAGTATACATATGAGTAATAAATTATTAGAATTATTAAAAATTGAATCCGCTGAAATTCAACAATCATTTAAAAAAGCAAGTGTTGAAGGAGAAGGAACTCCGCAAGAAGTGGCCGATAGGAGAGAAGCTATAGTAATAAATAAATTTCTTGCAAAGTATTTCCCCTTTCCATATAGAATTGTTAAGGGGAATATAATTGATAGTTATGAAAGAAGAAGCAATTCTATAGATTGCATTGTTATTAATCCTTCACATCCCTATACGATAGATTCGGGAAATGATAGGGCTTCTATCATTTTTGCAGATGGAGTAGATTATGCAATCGAAGTTAAACCCAATTTGGTCGATAAAGGGGAAATTGAAAGATCTTTGGAACAAATAAGAAGTGTAAAAAAGCTTAGACGGAAAAGAACCGGATTAATATATCCTAAGAAACACAGTGCTGAACAAATTGAAAATGCAAAAACAATACCTACTTTCATATTTTCTGATAAAACCTATGCAGATATAAAATTATTAATAACTTATATAGTTGAATATTATATATCTAACAATGTTCCTCTTTCAGAGCAATTTGATTTTATAGTCATTAATAATAGGACCATGTTATTTAACAGTAAAAGAAATAGTTACTATTATTTAAATGAAATGGATGGAATATTATTTACACAAACAAATGAAAATACACTTGCTTTATTTTTAATACTATTAAATAAATTAACTAAGTCTCAGCCTGATATAAGTACTAGTGTTATTAATTTTTATATATCAGATAAAGATTTTGAAATAAAATTTCAATATTTTCCCGATTTAAATGAACGATTGAATAATCATTATAAATCATTAATATAAGAAACTCAGGAACTACCAACTATTAATATTTAGTTGGTAGTTTTTTATTGCTCATAATATTATAAGTATTCGCAAAATTATAAATTTAGCGAATAATAAAACATCCGAAAAGAGGTGTCTATTTGATAGATTTAAGACGGACAAATTGTAAAATCTTTAATGAATTCTCACCTGAAAATAAAACATACTGGTTTGATTTAAGAAAAGAAAAGTTCCTACATAACATTGATACCTTTTACTACAGTATTAAGCTTCAGAATGACTTTACAGCTAATTCAAAGGATTTAGGATACAAACGAACTACTAGATATTTTAATAAGGCTATGGAGGATATTTTCGAGTTTAGCGGCTGCAAGCCTTTAAGATTATTTGATGATGAACAACTAAACTTAAGGCCCTTCACATTCTCACGGTTTTATAACATTTGTATCGAATGCCCTGACCTATATGATATCTTCATTGCTTCAAAGGTACCGGAAGGAGCCGATGGCGAAAGCGTAACTTCTGAGATCATCGTTCAGATCAGATCGTATATGCTCTGGATGTATGGAATACACGAATCGTTCGAACGGAGCTTTCATGTTGTCCAAAAAATATGTAATGAATTCGGCCTGGTAATCGATGAAGTAAAAGAAAACCGAGTTGACTACTGCTGGCATTCTAACTACTTACAGAACCCGGAAGAATTCTTCCGGATAGATCGCTTTACAAAGATGCAGGTGTCCCGATTTAAACGTGTCCATATGGAATATGCCTTCAAGCCAAACGAAGAATATGAATGTGATTATATCTCCCTGGGGAAGCGCTCTGATAAATGCTTCGTAAGAATTTATCTGAAAAGCAAGGAAGTTGTGGAGCAGGGATATAAACCATGGTTCTTCAAGTTCTGGTTATTTAATGGCCTAATAAATCGTTATGATAATTATATATACGAAGAATGCTTCCGACTACAGAGCTGGAAGTACGTAGACATGGCGCGAATTAAATTCTATTCAGAATATGGAACCAACCTGCAGGATGTTAAATGGTGTCGGCAGATCCTAAACGGAGAAAAAGAAGTAAGTCCGGACGTTCTTAACAGACAAGCCAATTTGTTAACCCCTAAAATAACCTTAATAACAAATGTAGAGTATCAGACAATGCGTAAAATGAGTAAATCCTTCCCTCTCCTACCTCTAAAGGATAATTCCAAATATGACGTAGCAAAGAGAGTATATGATTATATTGATAACCGGGTACTGATAACTGATTACCTCACTCATAGTACATTACGGCTAGTCCATCCGGAAGGAGATATCAATAAAACCCGACGCGAATATGTAGGCTTCTGGGAAAGCTTAAGAAAAACTAAAATGATAGATTGTAAGCTGCCTAATAATAAATTAAAGCTTGTCCGGGAATATAACAGAAACCTATGTAAGGACGTGGTAAAACGAAAGATGCTAAATAGTGCGATAACCCTTGGCTTCTATACCAGAGGCCTGAATGAAGATGATGTATTGCTAGATTGTACCGAAGCATTACTGAGACTAAACGACAACGATATTCACCAGATGAAAGTATCAAAAATAAAAAAATCCAGACAGTTCAACGCCGATGAACTGTCCGGGCTTATTGAGGAAAATACTTTACATACTTATCAAATCGTTGATAGTAATGGTTTCACTTACGATAATTATAATCTAAAGAAAGCTATTTGTCAAAATAAAACAAATAAAGGTGGGATAAAAAATGGCTGATATAACAATAAAACAAGCACTTGATGATTTTTTAATATATAAATCCGCTACCTGCGTTGATAAAACCATTGAATATTATAGGTTAAACCTGGGATATTTTCTAACGTGGTATGCCGATAAATGTAGTCTATCTACAGAAGATGTACTACTAAATGATCTTAATAATAAAGTTCTTAATGAATACCTAGTTTATCTCCGTAATAAGCCCTTATTTGAAGGCCATCCTATTCATGGAGGGTTAACGGATGCAAAATTGTCTAATAACACAATAAGGACATATCAGCGAGCCCTTAGAGTATTCCTTAACTACTGTTTTACTGAAGATTTTCTTGATAATGATCTTTCAAAGAAGTTTAAATTTATTCGTGAAACACAAAGCATTGTACTTCCTTTATATGAATCAGACGTATCTGATATAGACGCTATGTTTAATCCTAAATGTAGTCAAGGTAATCGCAATCTATGTATGATACATCTGATGCTTGATGCAGGCCTGCGTTCCGGTGAAGTCATAAGACTTAAAATAGCTGATGTAGATTTCAGCAAAAACATTATATTCATTAAAGATAGTAAATTTGATAAAAACCGTATGGTACCTATGGGAACAAAGCTCAAACAATATTTGCACAAATATCTGATAATGTACCGTGGTGTATCCGAAAATCAGAATTATAGCATAGACATAAAATCTGATCCTTTCTTTCTTGAAGTAAAGTCAAATAAACCGATAACCGGTGATGTAATAAGATGCCTTTTCTCTAGGATCAAGAGAAATACGAAAATCACTAGGATATACCCTCATCTTCTCCGGCATACTTTCGCAACTAGCTATATATTAGGTGGTGGTAACCTTGAAAGCCTTCGACTCCTGATGGGGCATAGTGATATCGTAACAACACAAAAATATATTCACCTGGCGCACACTTACCAACTCATGCATCCGGATATATATAAGCTGGATAAAATTTTCTTCAGGACATATTACTAAGATATAGCAAATATTGAATTTTTAGATCTAGGGTTTAAGTATTAATTCCATAAATAAATATCTGGCTACTAATCATTTTATTAGTAGCCTTTCTATAATCTAATTATATTCTTGCTCAACTTGATGTTTTAGGTTTGTTAATGTATAATAATAACATATTTTACCTAAACTTGAATATATTTATATTATATTCAAAAATTGAGGTGAAATAAATGAAAATAAACGGAGTGGTCGCTATGCTTAAGAGAAAAGCCCCAAAAATAATTCAAATTAACGATATTATTGATTGGTACGACAAAAATGAAATCATTTTATCACCTAAATATCAAAGAAATAGTGTTTGGAATGAAAAGGCAAAATCATATCTTATTGATAGTATTATTAGAGGTTTGCCCATACCGCCTATTTTCATGAGACAAACTATTGAAGTTGATTCCAGAAAAACATTAAGAGAAATCATTGATGGACAACAAAGATTACGTGCTATAACTGAGTTTATTCATGATGGCTTTCCTATTGCTAAAATGCATAACGAACAGTATGGAGGTCTCTTTTATTCGCAATTAGATGACGATGTTAAAGAGAGTATACTGGAATATGAGCTTTTTATAGAAATTATTAATGAAAAAGATGATACTATTATTTATGATATGTTTGCAAGACTAAACACTAATAATTACGTTCTTAATAGACAGGAAATTAGAAATGCAAAATATTGGGGTGAGTTTAA
Organism: Bacillota bacterium; assembly: GCA_023412275.1. Lineage (GTDB taxonomy): Bacteria > Bacillota > Clostridia > Acetivibrionales > DSM-1351 > Ruminiclostridium. The sequence goes on along the minus strand of JAEYNY010000166.1, from coordinate 1,559 downwards.
AGTTGCCGCTTATAATAACGCTGCAGAATATCGGGATATATTTGTATACAATAATATTTTTAATGACAAGCAATTATCTCGAATGGAAGATGTCGAATTTATTTCAACTTTATTAAACTTAACTATTAATGGAGTAGAAACAGATTCACCTAGTTCTATTGATAAATTATATCAAAAATATGATAAGGTCTTCTCAGAATATGCAAACATTAAAAATAGATTTGATCAAACAATGCAACTTATAAGAGATTTTTATGAATATTTAAATGATAATGTTATATGCTTTACTAGTAAAACATATTTTTATACTTTATTTGCCGTAATCTACCATCAAATGCATGGACTTTCAAATTTGAATACTTTAAAAAGATTAGAGCATTTTTCTGCCCAATATATTCTTAAAAATTTTTCATTATTTATGAATTCAATTATTCAATTTGAATATGATTATGGTATGTGTATTAACGAGGATTATCAAGACCATGATTTATATGCAGAATTTATTAAATTTGCGAAGTATCATCGTACTAGAACAACAAATAAAACTGAACGAATAGATAGAATCACATTTTTAAATAATTGTCTAGTAGGTGGCTAATGTGGAGAATACTTTACTATTAGATTATATAACAAATATTACCAGGGTTTTAGATCCAAGATACCCAACATTATATGAAGTAGCCTTTCTTAAGATCTATGTTAAATTTGAAAAATATATAGCAAACATTTTCTTGACATATTGCTTAGGCCAGGAAAATTCTTATGGCTATAAGCCTCAACGAAAGTTAGAATTTATAAGTGAAGAACAGTTAAAAGCCGTATTAAAATCTGAAAACAAATCTTATATTGATTACATCAAAAAGATTGAGTCATTGTCAAATCATTTATTTGTTGATAATCCTTTTTCCATTATTTTCGAAACAGATAATGGATCACTATTTAATCAAATGATTTGTTTGAGGAATTATATTGCACATGAAAGCGATGAGTCTCGAAAGAAGTATCAGTTAAATTGCTTGCCTCAAAATATATTTATGGAAGCTGGCGATTATCTACTAAAAGCAAAGAGGGGTACAACCAAAACGTATTTCTCAATATATATTGAAAAAATCAAGGAAGTATCTGAGTTGCTGCTTAATCCAATATAACTAAAACACTTACATAAAACTGCCAGCATAATGTTGGTAGTTTTTTCTTTCACATTTTTATGTAATCTTTGACATATTCTTGTAAACGTCAGAAAATTAAGATACAAGATTTTTGACTTGTTTTCATCACATATATTTTATAAGAGTGGTAATTAAGTAAATAAATAGACGGCTTACATGTTAAACATCATAGAACCTATATGCATCCGTATACCCCATTAATCAAGACAAAAAGAAAAGCACCGACCCAACAGCTCCTATGTCTGCCAAACCGATACCTTTATAGTGCGCCTCCAGGGGCTCGAACCCTGGACACCCTGATTAAGAGTCAGGTGCTCTACCAACTGAGCTAGAGGCGCGTATTATTTCCGAACGCAAAAGTTATTATATATAATACTAAGACAAATTGCA
>JAEYNY010000098.1 GCA_023412275.1 Bacillota bacterium | reverse complement strand
CCCAGATAGCTCAGTCGGTAGAGCAGGGGACTGAAAATCCCCGTGTCGCTGGTTCGATTCCGGCTCTGGGCACCAAAAAAGAATTTTTCGTTTATGTAACGAAAAATTCTTTTTTTTATTTTCAAAGCCATATCTTGGTCAAAAATATCATGAGGAGCGAAAACACTCCGATACTTATTAAAATATAAGGCCAGACAACCTGAAAAACAGCTATGAGAATTGCTAAAAAATCTTTGAATGACTCTTTTTTTATTACTTTCATAAGCTCTCGCTCTCCGTTTAGGTATTTGTTAAGCAAAATGACATGCAACCTTATGGTTTTGTCCCACATCTTTTAGTTCCGGTACCTGTTGTTTGCAAATATCGCTGCATTTTGGACATCTTGTGTGAAAACGACAGCCGGATGGAGGATTTGCAGGGCTGGGTAAATCCCCGGATAAAACTATTTTTTCTCTTTTAAGTCTCGGGTCAGGCAGTGGGACTGCCGATAAAAGCGCCTTTGTGTACGGGTGAAGCGGATTGTCATAAAGCTCTGTTTTGTCAGCGATCTCAACTAGGCAGCCTAGATACATTACAGCCACCCTATGTGAAATATGTTTTACTACGCTTAAATCATGTGATATAAACAAGTAGGAAAACCCATATTCTTTTTGAAGATCAGATAAAAGGTTTATTATCTGTGATTGAATGGATACATCCAATGCGGAAACAGGCTCATCACATACAATAAATTCCGGGTTCAGGGCTAAAGCCCTTGCAATACCGATTCTCTGTCTCTGACCTCCTGAAAATTCATGGGGATATCTGTCAATATGAAAGGCCAGCAGCCCGCACTGTTCCATAACCTTTAATACACGCTGTTTTAAATTCTTTTTCTCACAGAAACCGTGTTCAAGAAGGGCTTCACCTATAATTTCACCAACCGTAAGTCTGGGATTCAAGGAACTGTACGGATCTTGGAAGACAATCTGAATTTTAGGTCTCAGCTTTTGTATTTCCTGTTTCTTTAGGTCAAATATTTCTGTCCCTTTAAATAAAACCTCTCCTCCTGTTTTATCATGCAGCCTTAGAATTGTACGGCCTACAGTGCTTTTTCCACATCCTGATTCACCTACCAACCCCAGAGTTTCACCCTTATTTATTTCGAAGGATATATCTTCTACCGCTTTAACATGTCCTACGGTTCTTTGGAATACTCCCCCTTTTATGGGAAAGTACTTTTTAAGATTTTTTACTTCTAGCAAAGCTTCACTCATTTTGTCACCTCCCCAAATAACGTGCAAGCTACGAAATGGTCATTACCCATATCAATGAGTTTTGGAAAGCCTTGTTTACATATATCCTGGCACATTTTACACCTATCTGAAAAATAACAGATTTCAGGTAAATTAATAAGGTTAGGTACCTGACCGGGTATTGTATAAAGCCTATCACTTACAGTAGTTATACTTGGTTTTGATTTCAGAAGCCCTATTGTATACGGATGCATGGGATTAAGATAAATGTCGTTTACATTTCCCTGTTCAATTATTCTGCCTGCATACATTACTATTACATAATCCGCCATTTCGGCTACGACCCCAAGATCATGTGTGATTAACATTATAGAAGTTCCGAATTTTCTCTTTATTTCTTTGAGCAAATCTAGTATTTGTGCTTGTATTGTAACATCCAAAGCAGTTGTCGGTTCGTCTGCAATCAAAAGTTCAGGATTGCAGGAAAGTGCCATGGCTATCATGATTCTTTGTCTCATACCTCCTGATAATTCATGGGGATAAGAGTCAAATATGCCTTCTGCGCGTGGTATTCCAACTGTTGAAATCATTTCGATTGCTTTTTCCCTTGCCTGTTTTTTTGTTAAATTTTCATGAAGTATAAGTGATTCTGCTATCTGGTTACCAACTGTAAAAACAGGATTTAAGGAAGTCATAGGTTCCTGAAATATCATCGAAATCCTGTCTCCGTTTATTTTCCGCATTTCACCCTGAGATAGTTTTACAAGATCCTGACCATTGAAAATTACCTGGCCCTCAACTATTTTTCCCGGATCCTGAATTAATCGCATAATAGAAAGAGACATTACACTCTTTCCGCAGCCGGATTCACCTACTATGCCTATCGTTTGTCCTTTATTAACCTGAAAGGAAACGCCGTTTACTGCCTTAACAACACCTGCATCAGTATAAAAAAATGTATGTAGATCTTTAATTTCCAAAAGTTTTTCAGACATAAATGCTTCTTCCTCCTACTTTTTCATTTTAGGGTCAAAGGCATCCCGTAGGCCGTCACCCACAAAATTAATTGCAAGAACTATTGTGAAGATACATATTCCCGGCGGTATCCAAAGCCATGAACGGAGAATGAAATCATTGGTATCCCTTACTGCCTGAACCATGTTTCCCCATGATGGGAACGGCATAGCCACGCCAAGTCCAAGAAAAGATAATGCGGATTCCATCAATATAGCATCACCTATCCCAAGGGTTGCAGATACAATTATACTTGGGATAACATTAGGAATAAGGTGTCTTACTATTTTTCGCCTGTCCTTGAGTCCAAGTGCTTCTGCTGCAATCATATACTCCTGTTCACGCAAGGTAAGAATCTGTCCTCGAACCAATCTTGCCATTACAGGCCAGCTAAGAACTCCTATTATGAACATTACAAAATATATCCTACGTTGAGGAGGTATATTTAAATCAGACATTATTGCACCTATTATTATTACAACGGGCAAAAATGGAATACTAAGGAATATATCTACAAGCCTCATAAGCATATTATCAATTTTACCGCTGTAATAGCCAGCCAAGCCTCCTATAGTGGTACCCAAGAGTATTTCTAGAAGTACCGCTACAAAGCCTACGGTTATGGAGATTCTCCCTCCGTACATCAAACGTGTTAAAATATCACGTCCACTGCTGTCAGTACCTAATAAATGCTCAAGCCCCGGTTTAAGCTTGGCCATAATTATGTCTGTTTTCAGTAAAGGATATTTAGAAAATACCGGACCGTAAAAACATATGATAATAAGAAAAGATATCAGAAATAATCCGACTATTGCCAATTTGTTTCTCTTAAATTGTTTAATAGCCATAGTCCAAGGTGTCTGTATATTGTCTCCTTTGTTGCGTTCCCTAGTATCTTGTATTTTGAGAACTGCTACAAAAATCAATGAAATAAATGCTACTAAAACCAAAAGCTTTGCACCCGGCCCGGTCTGAGACGTAATTTCACTGGTTTTGAATATAGTTTGACCATCACCAGTTTTTAATTCAAGAAGTATGGTACCAAAAAAATCAGTTATTGAAGTCTGACTGTTGGAAAGCTGTACTCCATACGATATTACAGCACATATAACTGCACCCAATGCACCTGAAAGTGCTTTACTGCTTTTTCTGAAATGATAGTATGCTACAAAAATAATAGCGGTAATAAATAATAAGAATGTTACAAGCAGTGGAACAGAAGTACTTGTAAATACATAAGTCTGTATATTTTCAGTAAGCTTGTGAAGCTCTTTTCTCTTGAATAGTGACGTTATAAGGTTAAATCCGTTTATTGAACTATAATCCTTAAATGTGAGAAATGGGAGTATATAACACAAAACTGCTGCAAGTAATGATATCATCGTACACAATTTTATTTTCATTTTTCTATCCACCTCACTTTAGCTTAACTCTGGGATCAACAATGGCATAGAAAATATCCGAAAGTAGATTTCCCAGAAGGGTAAGTACAGCAACAAACAGTGAAAATCCCATCAAAAGTGGATAATCTCTCTTTGTCACCGCTTCCAGTGCAATTTTTCCTATACCCGGAATACCAAATATACTTTCTGTTATAATTGCACCTGAAAATAATCCGGGAAGTGAAAGACCAATGAGAGTAACAATAGGAATCAGTGCATTTCGCAATGCATGTTTATATATAACTACCTTTTCACTGAGGCCTTTTGCTCTGGCAGTTCTTATATAATCCTGTTTTACGATTTCTAGGACAGCAGTTCTTGTATATCTCATCATAGATCCGGCACTTATTAATGCAAGTACTAAAACAGGTAGTATCATATGTTTCAGTCGGTCAATGATAAACGCAAATCCTATATAGCTGGAACCCGGCGTATTTAAGCCCGCCAGTGGCAGAATATGAAGGTTTACGGCAAATATTTTTATTAATATATATCCAAGGAAAAAGGATGGAAAGGAAATTCCGATTAAGGCTAAAAAAGTAAAAATCATATCAGTTTTTGAGTATTGCCTAGTGGCAGAAATAATACCTATTGGAATTGCTATAAGCAGCTCCAGAATAAAGGCCACAAGGGCAATACTGAAGGAATTCCATACATATGTATTTATTACGGTTGAAACTGGCTTCTGGTAAGTAAATGAATCACCGAAGTCAAAGTGAACAGCACCTTTTATCCATTTAAAATACTTGAGATAAATCGGGTCGTTAATCCCGTAAATATCTTTAAGATGTTGAATTTGTTGGGGTGTCATATGTGTAGATGAAACTTTTGAATCAATAAAATTTCCGGGAACCAGATTGATTATTAAGAATAATATTATGGAAACCCCTATTATAATAGGTATCATCTGAAGGATTCTTCTGGCTAAGTAATTCCACATTGCACAACTCTCCTGTCGTTTGTTAATTTGGGTTAAAGAGAATGTCCGTGCATATTAATGACGGACATTCTCAAAAACATATGTGAAAATTTCTTACTTTCCAATTTCAACTTTATATAAGTTATAGAAAAAATCCCTGAAAGATGATAGTTCGTAGTTCTTTATTCTAGAGTTAGCTACCCACATGTCACTTCTTTGATATACAAAAAGTACAGGTAAGTCATTATTAAAGATTTTGTAGAGTTGCTTGTAAATAGGTTTTCTCTTTTCTGTGCTTATTTCATTCAGACCTTCTTCGCACAGCTTATCAACTTCGTCATTTTTGTAATTATAATAGTTTTGAGGTGCGGTTGATTTATATGCATTTGCTAATGAGTTATCAGGGTCCGGAGTAAGTCCGCTAGCCATAAAATACGCTTCCAGCTTCTTTTTGGTTGCCTTTTGCTGAAGAGTCGGCCAGTCAAGATTCTCAACCGTAACATCTATTCCCAACTTTGCATAGTCGTCCTTCATAACCGGAACCATAATATCCGTTACAGGATGAGGGCTCATGCAAGAGAACTTAATTTTGAATTCTTTGCCGTCCTTTTCACGCTTGCCGTTACTGTTTAGCTTCCACCCTGCTTCATCCAACAGCTGCCCAGCTTTATCCAGATTGTATTCATATGTATTGCAGCCTTCATCGTCGTATGCCCAGGATACATTTGACTCAGGTATATTCACGACTCTTGCATATTCACCGTATACCTTTTCAACAACAGCAGCTCTGTTTAATGCATACATTAATGCCTGTCGTACTTTTACATCACTGAATTTAGGATCCGCATCGTTTAATCCCATATATCCGTATCCGTTGGTAGGAAATCTGTATATATCTATAAACCCTGCATCTTTTGCTGCTTTCATATTGTCAGGTGAAACATCAGCCATATCAATATCTGTCTCTCCTGCCATAACCCTCTGAAGTTCCTGACCTGTCGGTGTTATTGAAAATATCACATTTTTAATTTTTGGAGCTCCCTTGAAATAATTCTCGTTAGCCACAAGTTTCAGCTCCTGACCTGCTTTATACTCAACAAATTTGTATTGACCTGTACCCATTGGTGCTCCGTTTTTTTCCTTAACCTTTGCAGTATCACCCTTTTTGAAATCAGCACCGTAATACTTCTTTTCTAGTAACGGAACCTGTAATGCATAGATTGCCGGACCGCTGACTTTGTCAACGGTAATTTGCAATGTTTTATCATCAATTACCTTAATTCCTTCGATTTTATCGGCACTTCCATTTTTATATGCATCAAGTCCTTTGATGAATGTTTTTGATATATCTGATGGGCCATCATATTTGGGATCGGCTTCTAAATAGTATGCGAATTCCAAATCAGAGGCTGTAGCAGGATTTCCATCCCAGAACTTAACTCCATCTTTGAGTGTAAAAGTATATGTAAGTCCGTCATCCGAAACTTTATAATCCGTTGCACCCGGTATTGCCTTACCATCGAAATCAACATCTACATTAAAGTCAAACATGGTATAGATAGCATAATAATCATAAGCATTATCGCCATACAAATAATTAAATATTCCTGTTGTATCTGGTAAACCAATAACTAATGTGTCTTTTCTGTCTGTTGCAACTTTGGGACTTTTTAAAGGATCAGTAGCAGCAGTATATTCAACACTGTACTTCTTGTAATCAAATCCTGTCTGACTAGCCTTTGTTCCTGTTGATGTGTTTAATGACGAACTCCCGGATGTACCTCCGGTTTCAGATTTACTGGTGCATGCAGGTATGGTCAATATTATTGACAATACAATTGATAATATTGCTAATTTCTTCTTCATTGCAATCCCCCTTATTTAATGTTAATAGCAATTTGCTTACAAAAAAACACAGATAGTTCTACAACATGGAGCCCCCTTGCTTCCATATAGAATTAATCCATGTTAAATTCAACATGCATGTTTTTAATCTAGATTGTTATTTGTAATTATTTGTTATTTTACCATATATTTGTCTGTTTAGCAATTTATAACTAACATTTATAATTATGTTATTAATTTTAAAGGGAATTATTCTTTATTTAAATAAAATTATTAAAATGTTGTTGACAAGATGTAGTATTTAGTGCATAATCTTATTTGTTGCTGAAAACAACATATTGATTTTGGAGGGGTTCCCGAGTGGCCAAAGGGGGCAGACTGTAAATCTGTTGTCTCTGACTTCGAT
>JAEYNY010000071.1 GCA_023412275.1 Bacillota bacterium | reverse complement strand
TGGCATATGGTTTCATTCGGGTTATTATTTCCACCATATGTTCAGGACCTGTAGAACAATTACAGCCCACCGCATCGGCCCCAAGACTTTGAAGGGTAATAAGCGCAGTAACAGGATCAGTCCCGGTAAGTGTTCTCATACTATCGACAAAACTCATGCTAACGCAAACTGGTAAGTTACAGCTCTCTTTGACTGCTAAAAGAGCAGCTCTAGCTTCCTGTATATCTAGCATTGTCTCTATGACAAATAGGTCAACTCCTCCGGCTAACAGCCCCTGCACCTGTTCCTTATATATATCTACACATGCTTCAAAAGGCATATCTCCAAGAGGCTTAATAAATCTTCCTGTTGAAGCTATATCTCCTGCGACCAGACATTTTCCAGCTGCTGCTTCTTTAGAAAGCTGTGCAAGCCTCCGATTAATTTCAAATGTCCTATTACCCAGCCCGAATTCTTCAAGCTTTATCCTATTTCCGCCGAAGGTACAAGTATATATTATGTTTGAGCCTGCATCTATATAAGCCTTTTGGATTTGCTTTATTATATCCAGATTTTCTATTACCCACTGTTCAGGGCATACTCCTGTTGGCATCCCTCTCTTTTGAAGTTCGGTTCCTGTCGCACCGTCAAGTATTTGCACTTTACTATAAACAAGTTCTTTAAATTGCACTGTATCCATTATATGTTCAATTCTCCTTTGTACTCCACTCCAGCTATGGCAATAACTGATTTTTCAGGAATAAGCATAAACTTTTCGGTAAGTGCCATATTAAGCCTTAAAAGCTGCAGGGCTTCAAAAATATCTTTCTGATATGAAAGCGGCAAATCTCCAAAGCCAGGGCTGTATCTATGTTTAGTTAGTTTTTTGCCTTCTCTTATAAGCATTTTGTTGAGCATTTGAACAAGCCAGTCAAGTGCAGCATCTGCAGTTTGGGATGCAACTGAGTCAAGAATCAATCCGGCAGATGCATTCCCCTTATCTATTTCAGTAAAAACTTTTTTTGATACTTCATGTCCTACAGTGGCTGCCATAAGAATAACACTATGACTATCTTTCAGAAGCTTTGACAAACTGTGGCTCATTAAATTTATTTTATTGTCAAGTACTACTCCAGATATACTCTTTTCCAATATGGGTGTATTTATATAAGCACCAGCCGGTTTGCATAGATAATTACCCTGTTTTATGCATTCATCTATTAGCAACAAATCTTTGTCATTCAGCTCAGTAACACCACTTCGGTAACCCAATCTGGATAATATTCGGTCTTTACTCGGAACTGCAGGAATGTTCTCAAAGTATTTAATTTTGCTTTTAAAAGTCTCATCCAATTATAGCCCACTCCATTTAATAAGTTTAACTTAATACCACCTCGTTATAATTCTACTGAGAAAATACAACATACCTTATTTCGGGATTATCACGATTGATTTCCATTATACCTGTGTTTCTTATATTTGTTAGCCATACTGCTCCTCAGCCTATAAAATATATCCTTATTCTTTTACTTCGAGATATGCACGAAATATTATAATAAATTAGATACCGCTAAAAGGTTATATATCATTTGTGCAACTTCGCATCTTTTTATAGGGGTTTTAGGCTTAATGCTAATATCATTTTGATTTAAGATATCACTTCTGTAGCAAATTGCCAGCGAATCCCTTGCCCATGCGGAAGTTTCCACATAATCACCAAATTGCGCAAGCATATCTCTCATTTCTCTCGATTGCAGGCTGGTATCTATGCCACATAGATTCGCTGCTTTCGCAACCATTACTGCCGCCTCCTGACGTGTTATTGTACCCATGGGATTAAAAGTTGTCACTGATGTACCGCTAACAATTCCGTATTTATTTGCAGTACCTACATAAGAAGCATACCAGCTATTGTCAGGAACGTCTTTAAACTTATTGTTAGCCTTTGCTTCTAATCCTAATGCTTTGACTATAGCAGAACAGAATTCTGCTCGCGTCATATTCCCATTTGTATCAAAGGTATTACTGTTTTTCCCGCTTAAAATCTGCCTGGCAGCAAGACTTTCAATGGCCGTCATATTATCGTGGGCATTGGCACCTGAAATATCGGTAAAGGTTTTCCCTGCATAGGTGATAGGTACTGCTTTTACATCGGCATGCTTTAGTTTTAAACCTTCTCCCGGTTTTGGTTCATCAGGATCAGCATCAGGTACATTTAGCGGATCTGTCATACGATATAATGTTGGCTTTCCATCGCGAGCACGTTGAGCTGCTATCATACCATACAAGCCTTGTTCTGTTGCCATCTGATTAGAGCCGTTGCCTTTAACCACATGTAAAAATCCTTTTCCAGGCATATGGAAGGTCATCAATGCATCAAGAGGAGTCTTTCCATTTTTAACAAACCGTGGATCATCAAGGGGAATACCTAATTCCGTCAGTGCACATATTACCTGTACGCATGATTCAGAATTATAGCTACCCCAGCTATAGTATCCACCCTGTTCACCTTGTATTTTTGACATGCATTCAACAGCTTCATCTATAACCTTTTTGACTTCCGGTTTATCTTGATATTTGGCTAATGCCTGTAACGCCATTCCTGTGATATCAGGGTCTGAAGCACCATTCTTACTTTCCTTCGAAGTGCCTCCAAGTAGAGAAAATCCACCGTCATTGAGTTGACAATCAAGAATACGCTTAATATACATATCACGTGATGCTTGAGTTTTCGCCAGTGTATTTACCGGCAGCTTATAGTTTCCGGAATCGAGAGCTATCAAAGCCCAAATTGGCCCATTCAACCCCTGCCAAATGGTTTTGTCATAATCTCCAAGAGGAGTAAGTAAATTATATCCCGCTATATTTGTCGGATCAGCACCAATTGATGTCAGAGCAACTATCAATCTTGAATATTCGGTATACTTAACCGAATGCAAGTCACCCTTTCTTTCAGACACATATTTCTCAACTGTCGCAAGGTAATCCTGGTAATATTTGTAAGGCACTTTGTATCCGCTCCGAGCCAGTCCCAATATTGCCCACTCACCACCTATTGAGCCTACCTGGGGAACCTTTACAGTATTATATACATACTTCGCTGTATCTATTATTGCATCATCTAAATTATACTTATTCTCAGCTGCTGATACCTTTGTAAAACATGAAATTAGAAGCACTATTACAAGTAATAATGACATACTTGATTTTAATTTATTATACATTTCATTTACACCCTCTCTTACTTATCTAATATACAGTATTTATTCTTACCCAATTAACTAAACGATGCTTTTTTTCTTGGCAGTAAAATTTACTTCTTGAGCTTTCTATACTGCCACGTAGCTCCAACAATTAAAACGGCACCAAACATGCAACCAACAAGAGCTACAACCCATGGATTTTGTTTGGCGACATCCTGCACCACCTCAAAAACAGATATTTTGTTGTCTTTCTTTGTTTCATCATTTTTTGACTCACCTGGATCAGCCAGCTTATCACTTGGTTTAATAGAATCCTGTTTATTATCATTTACTGTCTCTTGATTAATTTCTTCATCAACATTTTCTTCTTTTACTTTGGCTGCTGTTCCAGATTTATTACTATTATTATTTATAGCAACATCATTTGATGAACCGTTGTCTGCATCTATATTTCCGCCATCTGAGGGTGGTAGAACAGTATCTGTATTATTTTGGTATTTTCCTCCATTGTTTCCTCCTCCCTCAATATCTTCTTCACCCTGTCCAGTTCCGCTGCCTGCTCCGCCACCTGTTCCAGTACCAATGCCATCGCCGTCTCCAGTTCCAGTGCCGTCACCAGTACCACTGCCATCCCCAGTTCCAGTTCCAGTGCCATCACCAGTACCACTGCCATCCCCAGTTCCAGTTCCAGTGCCGTCACCAGTACCACTGCCATCCCCAGTTCCAGTGCCGTCACCAGTACCACTACCATTCCCAGTTCCAGTGCCATCACTGTTGCCGTTTCCGCCTCCGACATCAGGTATGATTCCTTTTTCAACTTTCAATGTAGCAGTAACTAAGCTATCTCCGTCGACCGATCTAAAGGTTGAACCATTTTCAATATTTGTTGATATCCCATTTTGAACTAAAATCAGGCTATCCAAAACATATTTTGCATAATGGCCTTCTTCTACTTCCCCTTGAAATTGATTAATCTGTACATCCACCTTAAATTGATTTTGTGGAGCTGTATATGCAGTATTACCTTCATAAACCTTTGTATCGGGGCTATTTATAATCAAAGTACCGGCAGTTATTTCACCTGCAATAATTCCACTTACAATATAATAATGAGGTGAACCAAATACAGGTCCGATACTCAAACCATCTAAAGTCCATACCTTGGTACCATTTGCTCTGTCCAATAAGTATGCAACCTTACCATTAGTAAAATCATCTGCACTCATTCCCCGAGCGTTGCCATTCGAGTCATCTAATGTTCTATCTTCATCACTCCTACTCAGGTCGGTAGAAGAAACATAATAGCAATCATCCATTTTGTCACCTATATCCACCGGACAAATTGCCGCTGCATCTGTTGTTGCCATTACATGATGTCCATACCAGTAGCAGCTTTGAATTAATTGACATGCACTTCCCAACAAACCTCCTGCAGCACCTTTTGTAGCTGTTACATTTCCTGTTGAATAGCAATTCCTTACAGTTGAAGTTCCAGCACTCCCCACAAGACCACCTATTTTATCTGTTCCTGAAATCGAGCCAGCATTTATACATCTTTCTATCGATAATCTGCCTGCACCTTGATAGCCTACAATACCAGCCACTGAGTTATTAGTAGTTTCTACAGTTGCATTATTGGTACAGTCCCTTATATCATATACCGCATGACCGACAATACCCCCGATGGAGGAGGCTGTACCAGTTATAACTGTCCCTACCTCAGTAACACAGTTGCGTATAATACTCTGCTCATTAGGATCCTCACTAGTACTTGCCATACAGCCAACTATACCACCTGACATACCGCCAGTGCTGTTAATCTCGCTTCCGCTTTTCAATGTACAATTATTAATCTCATTGTATTTAAAAAGGCCTGAAATTCCTCCCGTATACTGACCGCCATTTAATACAACTTTTGCCGTACAATCTAATATATTACCAACATTAACACCGGAAATTCCACCAGCACATATGTTAAAGCCTTTCAGCTCTTTATTGGTAGTGTCTATATCAGCATTACAATTCTTTAGTTCTCCAAAATTAAATCCAACTATTCCACCGAAGCATTGACGATTAGCATTTGGTTCCAATACAGCCTTTACGTTTAAATTGCTAACAGAGCCAGATACACCTATACACCCGAATAATGGGTACATCTGATTACTCTGCAACGTAATGGTATATCCACCTCCATCAAAATGACCTTGAAAGGTTTTAGAGCCTTCTTGAGGTGTTGGTGATTTTATTTGAGCAGGAGTACTTATATTGTTGTGGAAACCAATGGATTCCCAAGTAGTATTAAAATCAGATAAATCAATGTTTTGTCCCAACTTAAAATACAGATCTTCATAACTTTTAGCTGTATTAACATTGTTTGCTAGCTGTGCCAACTCATCTACTGAGTTGATAACTACCGCCTTGTCTGGTGTAATACCTCCTTCGAGCCCATCCATCTCAATCCAACGTGCGTAGAGTGTCATATTACTATTAATCGGGTAATTAAAATTCCATTTTTCTCCTCCCGATTTTTTGGTATACCAACCATCAAATTTATATAGTACTATTGCACTTTTACTATTCCATACAGGGCTGCTTGGCTGCGTTACAGTATCACCTTTATTTATAGTTATAGGCTCCGGAGCTACACTTCCCTCTGTTCCATCTGGTCTGTTTACATTAAAAGATACTGTTGCAATATTTTCTTCACTCCAACCTGCCTGTAATGTAATATCACTTACTATTGCAGAGCTGAAATCATATAGCTCCCCATCTAAATACCATCCGGTAAAATTCTTGCCCTCGAAAACTGGAGCCTCTGGTATTATTACCCTACCACCTGCAACGATAACTTGCTTTTCAACCTTTGAACCACCATTGCTATCAAAGGTTATAGTAAATTCACCTTCGGGTGGTTTACTTATAAAACTCACATCTACAGATATATTGTCCTCCGGCATCTGGAAAGTAATAGTTGAATTATCGATATTTACCATATATTTTGTATTTTCGCTATCTGTAACAACCGCTTTATTTATTATGTAATTAGTATCAGGTATTGCATCAATAGCTACTGTTGTTCCAGCCTTACCGAAACCAACCTTTTCAACAGTACCACCAAAATTCTCATTAATAGTTATTTTATATACCTGGAGATTTCCTTCATCAGCAAAAATCGGATAATTTGATCCCTGACTCCAATTGTTAAGCCTTGGATAGGATTGACCCTTGTCAAGTAAAAAAGCCACCTCTCCACTTGCAAATTGCTCAGCAGTTTTTGCCATATTTTCATTAGCATCAAAAAGCTTTGATATTCCTTTAACAGCGAAATCTAGATAGTAACAACCTTCATTTTTATTTACAAAGCCGATAAATTTATTGGTATCTATCCAGCCGGTTATAGCACCTACTTTTTGGGATGCCACCGCTGAGATAGTTCCGTAATTATAGCAGTTCACCACATAGCTTGATGGTATTTCAACGGCCGACGAGCTGTTTACATAGTTAAAGCCGGTTATTCCTCCAACACCTGAGACTGATGCCTTAGTTGAATTTATACTGCCAACATTATAGCAGTTTGAAATTCTTGAGCCCTTTGGCAAGTATGCTGTTATTCCTCCTACATAGCTTCCATCCGAATTAATATTACCAGCATTATAACAGTTGCTTATGCTATCTCCCACAGGTGTTTTGCTTCCAATTTGACCAATAAGTCCCCCAGTATAATTCGAACCAGTGATAGTTCCGGTATTATAGCAGTTTCTAATCACTGATATATCTGGAATCGTTCCATTCAAACTGCCTACAAGACCAGCAGTATTGTCCTTGCCTGTTATCTTTCCTGTATTATAGCTATTAACTATAGCTGTTATTTCATCAGTAAATTCACCTACAAGACCAGCAACCTTTTTTGTTCCAGTAATATCGTTCAGGTTTTTACAATCTACTATTCTGGCTTCTCTTCCCATTTCGCCTGCTATACCGCCAACTAAATTAGTTCCTGAGATACTCTGTGTATTAATGCAGTTCTTAATAAATGCCTTATCCTCAGTTTTACCGACAACACCACCTACACTATTACGACCGCTTACTATAACATTTGATATACAGTTCTCGATTGTTTCACCAGAACCTACATAGCCAGCAATTCCGCCTGTGTAATCGCCGCCCTTTACTGTACCATACACAGCAAGATTTTTGATGCTCCCACCAGCAACATTACCGAACAGACCACTGTAGTTGACTGTTCCCTCTATAGTAAGACCTGAAATAGTATAATAATGATCTGTATTTTGTTGTGCTGCTATCTCTTCTTCTCCAAATATAAAGTTCTTAATATTAGAAAATAATTTTTTAAAACCATTTTCTTCAGCAGGTGGCTCAGGTACTATCAAGCCTGCCGAAAAATGTCCTTTGAAAGGATTCTGACCATTGCCTATTGGTATCCAGCTTTGTGTAAACTCGCTTAAATCCAATGAAGTTGCCAGTTCAAAATAACAATTTTCATATGTATTACCTGAGTTAACCTTTTCCGCAAGCTTGCTTAGTACAAATGTATCTTTTACCTTAAATGGCTCGGATTCAGTACCTGTTGTAAATAAATCAACAGTCTTCCATTGAGCATACAGAGTTATGGTTGGATTTTCTCCATTCTCTGTAGATACAATTTTACTTACCATATTTGTATCAAAATCCCAGTATACATCTGAGCCTTCCCCTGATTTAATTAAGGACCAGCCCAGAAGATCATGTCTTTTGATTGGACTTTTTTCTCTTTCAGGATTATCTACAGCCAATATTTTATCTGCATTGTCACCTGTCTTCACTACCTTCTGTCTCTCTGGGATATTTGAAATAATGTCCGTTTCCGAAACATTACCATCAAAAACTATATTTACTTCTCTGACCGGAACCCATTTTGCATATAATATCAGGTTCTCAGTAACCGCTTCATTATAGTTATATGGTTTCGTACATTCTTCATCTATGTACCAGCCAGTGAATAAATTATAGAATACATCTTCACTGTTTTCCTTTGTGGGTATTACCATTTCAGCTTTCACCTTGTTGCCGGCTGCTATAATCGTCTCCTTGGTGTTCTGAACCTCTTCACCCTCTACAAAATGTCCTCCATTGGCATTAAAGGTAACCTTAAATTCCTCTGCAGTCTTTTTAACAATGTTGATTGTTAATATAATATCTCTTTCTGGCATAGTAAAGGTACATTTATCTGATCCGCTACCTTCAGCAATTATACTGTTACCATCTGATACTGAGAATAACTTTATTATATTGTCAATATCAGCGTTAATTGCAATTTCCAACAGCTGACCTGCTTTTGCATATCCAGGCGCATCAGTTGTACCATTTCCCTGCTTATCTATAGATAATTTATAAACAGCTTTATTGTCCTCTTCTGCAAAAATCGGATGAGTCTCTCCCTGACTCCACAGCATTGTTCTATCCTGACTGCCGCCGTTATCAAGTAGATAGGCTACATGACCATTGGTAAACTCTTCTTTTGTACATGCCGTAGCTTTTTGATTATCAACTGCTCCCACCACACTTGTATCTAGATAATAGCAATTAATATTATTTTCTGCATTTTCACTGGTAATTGCCCCCAATGTTATACCAGACGCGGCAGTTGTTATACTTCCTACAGTAAAACAGTTTGCCTGATAACTGGTTGTATCGTTTGCTCCGACTATTCCAGCAATCTTATTATTACCTTGAATATTTGCAGAACTATAACAGTTTGAAATGATAGTATTGTTCTGTGCAATACCTGCAACTGCACCAATATACTCATTACCAGTTATATCACCCATTACAGCAAGGTTTTTGATTTGGGCACCTGATAACACTCCAAAAAGTCCCTGATAACTATTATCCGACTTAATGGAAAGTCCTTTTATAGTATGATTCAATCCATCAAAATATCCTGAAAAAGGAGAAGACTCATTTCCTATAGCTATCCAGCTATCTGTAAGCAAAATATCGGTTGCCAATTGAAAATAACAGTCTTTATATGACTTTCCGTTATTAACATTCTCAGCCAGCCTACTTAGCATATCAGTATTTTTTATTTTGAAAGGAGCTTGTTCAGTACCTGATGAAAACAAATCATTTATCTGCCATTGGGCATACAGTGTAATAGCTGTACTCTCTTCTCCAACTGTGGTATTAGCTTCTATACTATTATCAAAATCCCAATATGTCTCTTTCCCTTCACCCGACTTTATCAAAGACCATCCCAGGAATACATATTCTTCTGTATCAGTAGTATATCCAGCAACTGCAGGCTTTTCTATTTTAGAACTTACAGCGACATCCACCTGTGCATCAGGAATTACCGTTGCATTGACTCCATTTAAATCAAAATTTACAGTTATTTTTTTTGTTTCTAACCCTTCCGCTTTATTTTGAACAGTGTCTTGAATAGCATCACCATTTTCCACACCACTTCCGCCATCAACAGCCAATGCTGTCATCCCCGTAAAGACCTGTGCATTAATAATAGCAACACATAGCAGTATAGAACATAGTAGTTTTATAGCTCTCATCAGATTATCCCCTTGTAAATTATTGCGTGTATTTATAACTTTTTCATCCTTATCAGCCAATAAAGTTAGTTATTTTCCGTTTGACACAACGTACATCTTACCGGTCTTTGGATCTTGTATAACAACACCCTTTGATTCATAGCCCCCTAAGTTTGTGCTTTCTTCTGTAATGAATTCGGGGTCGTCCAATGGAATAAGCTGACTTTCATCAATAATGCCGGTAACATTTGCAAGGTCTACATTCCAGTTAAGCACTATAGAAACCATTAAGCCGCATGAAAAAACCAGCATAATATCTACAAGGTTTGCAACACTTTCCATTGGGTTTACTTCCTGAGCGTCACCCTTCTTTCTTCTTAACCTTGAACTCCTAAGCATTTGATTTTACTCCCTCCAGGATACATTCCATTATTGATTCTAGTTCGTTCATATATTTTGCATACCATCGTTTACGAATATTTGATATTACAAAACAAAAGGCTGCTGCTATTAATCCTATAATGGTAGAGTCAAAGGCTGTACCCATGGATGCACTGAGCAAGGCGGTATCACCTTTTCCAAGACCTACTATACCCGGTCCCAAAGGAATAAGTGTTCCCAAAAGACCAAACATAGGAGCCAGTTTTGCTACAATATCAGTAATCATGGAGTTTTTTTCATAGAATGCCTCTTCTTCCGCTAATATGGTTTGTGCCATAGTTATCAATGAATTGTGTGGTATGTCTTTTGCCTCAACGAGCTTCATTGCAGCTTTTTTCTGACGGGCTACAAGCTTACTGTCTTTAATGAGGTTATCAATAAAAGTCATATCTGTATGAGATATCTGCGCTAATAGTTGAGGAATATTTTCCTTTGATTTCCGTCTCTCTAAAAAGTATTCAACTATTACCCCTCCTGTATTAAGTAGCCCCGCTATTAAAAATAGTCCAAGCATAACCATGCAGGGTACTAATGCCACTTGTCCAATCTGATGTAAAATGCTACCTATAGAAAATTCCATGTATTTAGTCCATACCTTTCTATTTTAGAAGTATTAAACAATGATATGGACTATGCACCTCCTTATATTTTTAATTTTATTCGTTTTTTCATTACTTCTAAAATTTATACATATTAAATTTCTTTGTTATCAATATTCAAATCTTTATATTACTATTTAATAAGTAATTGCCTACTCAATAAGCCCATATTTGAGCTTAATTCTGTCCAATTACTCCAGCATTGCAGGAGCCGCTACCCATAAGAAAAATACAGTGGCAATTGCATGTATCATATTAAATGGTAGACCTGAAAGATATGCTGCCAAAAACATCTCTGCTTTTGGGTTTGCTTGAAATATAAGCACCGATGCAGGATCCATAATTCCACCATAAATAAAGAATGTCGATATTCCTCCAAATATACAAAGCGAAAGCCTGGTTCTCAATAACAAGCCTTTTCGGAATAGTACTCCGGCAAAAAAACCTATAATTCCAAATGCAAACATTTGCCATGGTGTCCAAGGACCTTGTCCAAAGAAAAAGTTGGAAACAAATCCAATTACAGCTCCCACCAAGAATCCGGTTTCTCCACCAAAGGCCACAGCTGAAATAATTACTATAGCTACCACCGGTTTAAACTGTGGAAGCATAAAAAATGCAGCACGACCCGCAACGCCGATAGCACAGAGCACCGAAATTACTACAAGCTCTCTTGCCTGGGGGTTACGTCCCTCATATATCATGATGAAGGGAACCATTGTTTCTAATATTACTAATAGCGATATAAAATAGTACTTCCTATCATCTAGGTAGAATACTCCAATAAAAATAGTAAGTGGAATTAGCAGCAAAATCATACCTGCCGCCACCAACGTCCTCTTGCTTAGCATCCTTTTTTCTGCGGTTGTCTGTATGTTATCCTCTATATCATTTCTGTTTCTTCCCCAGGACATCAAGGTTAATGCACCACCGGCTGATAGTGCCAGTAAAATCACAGATATAGCATACTTCCATGAGCCTAGTGCTGATAATACTCCATCATCTATGTCTCCCATTGCTATTTCCAAATCTGGATTCATTATGGTTGCACCTATGAAAATACTTAAAACCAGTAAACATAATGCTACAGGTTTTCGCCACTTTGGTACCCGGCAAATGCTGTCTGCTTTGGAGGCAGACTTATTTTTCTCCCTGCTATCCTTGTGTAAAATATTAGAAGGCTCAAAATCTGCTTTTTCTACTGTTCCACCACATGCCAAAATCAAATCGTCAACGGTGATAACCTCTGGCAATATATGCCTAGACATTCTATTGGCAGCAGTCGTATAAAAATTATTGCCTGAAAAGAAATCCTTCGGCTCTCCACAGGTAACTATAGAGCCATCAAAAAACATAGCACAGCAGTCAGCATACTGAGCACAAAACTCTATATCATGGCTGACTAATAGAACTGTGACACCCTCTGCCTGTAATCTTTTAAGAATATAGGCTAATTTCTCTTTAAAGTATCCGTCCAATCCTATAGTTGGTTCATCCAGGAGCAAAATTCGAGGCTCTAATA
>JAEYNY010000005.1 GCA_023412275.1 Bacillota bacterium | reverse complement strand
GCTAAACATGTTAGTCCTCCAATTAGTATCTTACTATAAATATCACTAAAGTTACTCTTTCATTCTAGTCCTCACTGCCTGTGATAAATCTAGTGGAGTAAAGCCATCGTCTAGATTGCTATCTGCGACTAAATCCAGGTTGTTACCTAAATGTTTCTCTTTGGCCAAATTTTCCGCCTTTTCTTTTTCTATTCTTAATCTCTCCTGATTTTCCTCTTCCTTCTTTTCCCTTTCAGCCTGCTCCTTCAGCTTGTTTTGTTCATCTACAATGCCGGTTATAGTAGCTTTTAATAGTGTACCGATAAAATAAAAAATTGCCATTGCAATTATCATATATATACAAGTCTGATTCAAACTTTTATTATTGGTAATACCGATTAATCCCGTTATAATAGCTGCAAATAATGCAAATAGAAACGGTATTTTCATGATTGTCTCCATTCTTACACCTCAGTTGTAAAACAAAATCATATGCTTCTCTATATTTGTTTTATTCCAAAACCGATTGTTTTTATCATTAGTCTCCCATCATCGGAATACAGTTCTATGGTGCGTCCGTAATTTCCTCCTGTATCCTCTGATATAATGGGAATATTTAATAGTTTAAGTTTTTCCTTTGATGCAACCACATTTCTGTATCCTATTCTCATTAAATCCGAACTTTGATTGAATACGAACATTTGGGCTCCACCGGCTAGTTTTGCTACTATTCTGTCCTTCCTTGCACCAAGTTTAATCATATCATCTACTAATTTTACTATAGCCGTATCAGCAAATTTGGCAATATTGCTATTATTTTTTGCCTGTTCGCTGCAAGGCAGCATAACGTGTGCTAATCCGGCTACTTTTGCTGTAGAATCATACAGGGCAACCCCCACACAAGAACCAAGGCCTAGTGTAGTTATCATACAAGGATGACGTGATGAATTAAGGTCAGCCATACCAACCTTTATAATTTCAATATCCATTATTCTATAACTCCCAATGCTCTTAATAGTATCTCGTATGATTCAACATCAGGTATCAGTAGAAAGTCTCCAAAAACCCTTGTAATACCTTCACTAAACTCAGTCTCTATATATAATACCGAATCGCCGACCTTTCCAAACTCAATTGCCGGTACACTTAGTATAGCACCTGCCATGTCAATAGCTAGTTCCGGTACAGAAGGCAATATTTTTAAGTTTGTCAAACCAGCCAATGCTGAAAGATATGATGCCGTTAGTATGTTACCGATTTCCTTTAGGGCAGATAACTCCAATTCGTTAAAATCCAGATTAGTTTCATCGTTGGAACCCAGTAATATATTTACCAGTTTTCTTGCAGCATTAATGTCCAAAATAAACATCATATTACCGGTTATATCACCGGTCACATTTAGCAAGATACCAACGACAAGTATTTCTTCACCGCCAAGAATCTGACTGACCCTGTCAAATCCCATTATTTTTACTTCAGGTACAGCCATATCCACTTTTTTGTCTATCATTTTGGCCAAAGAAGTTACTGCATTTCCTGCGCCTATATTTCCAATCTCTCTAAGCACATCCATCTGAATATTGTTTAATTCATCAAAACTAATTGACATCACTCATACCCCTATTTTTATATTTAGACAATTATATTTTAACAAGCTTATCGAAATTCAGAAGTGTTACAATTTCTCCATCGACCTTGCCAATTCCGAATATATAGTCCGCTATAGTACTGTTCATCAAGCTTGCAGCACTCTCAATAGACTCTCCGCCCAACTGTATTGTTTGAAGAACCTGATCAACTATAACCCCTATTGAAACTTCTTCAAGCTTCAAAATTATTATACGTGTTTCTTCTGTCTCTTCTGCTACAGGAAGATTGAATTTCAATCTTAAGTCCATTACAGGGATTATATCTCCTCTTAAATTTATAACACCCTTAATATGCGGTGGTGTTTTAGGCACCCTTGTTATTGTTTTCATCCTGTCTATAGTGGTAATTTTTAGTGAGTCAATACCAAAACGTTCATCTCCGAGACTAAATACAATAAACTGTTTTGTTTCAAATTCTTGAAGTTGTGAGTCAGCCATATTTATCTCCATTTCCGTCACAGACTTACGAAAGTAATTGTAAAGTGCATCTTTCCTGCCTGTGCTATTTTATTATTTTATTTGCGAATCCTGTCCGAAATCGGCATATTCAAATTATGGTCTTAATTGTTAAGTAATGGAATTTACATCAACTATTAATGCCACATTTCCGTCTCCAAGTATTGTAGCTCCTGCTAAATACTTGATTCCAGTCAGGAGTTTGCCCAAGGACTTAATAACTATTTCCTGTTGTCCTATAACACTGTCTACAACAAGTCCTGTCAGCTTTTCACCTTTTCTCACTATTACTATCTTTAACTGCTTCTGGTTAGCCTGCTCATTACGGTTTGGAACCTCCAGAGAATCAGCAAGCCTTGTGATAGGTACAACCATGTTACGAAGCAAAATAACTTCTTGTCCCTGAACAGTTTTAACATCTTCAGCAGACCAATTGTATATCTGATAAATTGCACCTAACGGGATAGCATATTTTTCTCCACCTACATTTACCAGTAATGCCTGGTATATTGCAAGTGTCAGCGGCAATTTAATAATAAATTTACTTCCTTTACCGCTTTGTGTTTCAACTTCTACGGTACCTCCAAGCTGCTCAATCTTTGTTTTAACTACGTCAAGGCCCACACCTCTCCCTGACAATCCAGTAATCTTATCGGCTGTGCTGAAGCTTGGTCTGAAAAGAAGCTCTATAGCCTCCTGTTGAGTCATGGAACTGGAAGCTTCTTTAGTAATTATACCGTTTTCAACAGCTTTATTTTTTATCTTTTCTATATTTATGCCTGCACCATCATCTTCAACCTCAATTAATACGTTATTTCCTGACTGATACGCTGTAAGGTTGATTCTTCCTACCTCAGACTTACCAAGTTCTTTTCTTTTTTCAGTAGATTCCAGACCGTGGTCGCAGGAATTTCTCAGCAAGTGGATAAGGGGATCTCCGATTTCATCAATAACCGTTCTGTCGAGTTCTGTTTCCTCACCTGACATCTTCAATTCTATTTCTTTTCCCAAATCCTTTGCAATATCTCTGATCATTCTTGGGAAACGATTGAATACGGTCTCAACAGGAACCATTCTTACCTTCATAACAGCGACATTCAGATTAGTTGTTATTCTTTCAAGGTATTCAAGAGTTTCATGGTATTCCTGAGGTTTTTCGGTTATATCAGTTCCTTCAAGTCTTGTCTTTGTTATTATAAGTTCTCCAACCAGATTCATTAAAACATCAAGTCTATCTATATCAACTCTGACTGTTCTCTGTGTTTTTTTAGGAGCGTTATTTGTACTTGGTTTTGCAGCTTCCTGACTCTCAACGGCATGTTTTTGAGCCTCTTGCACAGTTTCACTGGCCTTTGCCTCAGAGACAGGTTTGTCTGCAGCTTCAGCTGAAGAGGATGTGTCCGCGTCAAACTTTTCAAGAGTGGTTATAATTACTTCATCAACCTCTGCTATGGAATTCAATTCCTTTGCAAAAAGCTGTTCATTTTCTTTTGATACTACAATTACTGTGAATTCATTATCAAATTTTTCATCTTCAATATCCTGTACCGAAGGCTGTGACTTTATAATTTCTCCATACCTTTCCAACGTCTGGAACAATATGAATGCTCTCGCTGATTTCAACAGACAACCGCTGTTAAGTACCAGAGTAATCTTTAATGCATTGATACCCATATCTTTAGCTTTGTTTACTGCATTTTTCTCAAACTCATCAAGTTGCATCTGTGCAGTTAAATATTTACCCTCATTAGCAGGCTGTTCCGGCTTCTCTGCTGCTTTTGTTTTCTCTGGAGCTTTAACAGTGCCCTTATTAGCAAGTATCTCATTAAGAGCATCTATTACATTTTTGTATTCCTTATCTCCCTCGCCGCCGGTATTAACTACACTGTTTACATAATTTTCAAGTGCATCCAGACACTTGAACAATACATCAACAAGGTCCGAAGTAACCTTGATTTCATCGTTTCTAATAGCATGAAGAACATTTTCCATATCATGGGTTAACTTTGTCATTTTGGTATAGCCCATGGTTCCTGCTATTCCTTTAAGTGTATGTGCTACCCTGAAAATCTCGTTCAACACATCTTTATCTTCAGGATCCTTTTCTATCTGCAAAAGACATTCATTCAAGCTCTGAACGTGTTCTTTTGCTTCCTCTATGAATATTTGTAAATACTGACTCATATCCATTTTAACGCACCCCCAAATATTGGATTATTTCACTTGGAATTTTATCAAGTGATACTATTTTGTCTAC
>JAEYNY010000055.1 GCA_023412275.1 Bacillota bacterium | reverse complement strand
GTTGACTTTTGTCATCAGGTCATCATCAAGGTGCCCTATTTTTTCCCTTAGTCTCTTCTTGTCAATAGTTCTTATCTGTTCAAGAAGAATAACGGAATCTTTTGCAAGACCGTATTCCAGAGCACCTATTTCAATATGGGTAGGCAATTTTGCTTTATTTATTTGAGAAGTAATTGCAGCAGCAATTACTGTAGGGCTGTATTTATTGCCAACATCGTTCTGTACAATTAAAACCGGCCTTACACCGCCCTGTTCTGAGCCAATAACAGGGCTCAGATCAGCGTAATAAATGTCTCCTCTTTTAATTACCACGTTTCCTCCATCTTCCCAAGCCGTTCCTCATACTTGCATTGCTGCTCATTGTCGGCTGCAAGGCAAACCTCCGCCAGCTTAAGATTTATTTCAGCCATTTCTTCGTAGCCAAGCTTCATTTCTTCCCTCAAACGAATTTTACGTCTTTCCCTCAAATAAAGTGTCATCGCTTCTCTGACGAGTTCACTTCGATTGGTTTTTTCGACGTTAACCATGTTATCTATTTCCTCAAGTAAATTATCCGGAATACTGACCATTATCTTTTTATATTGAGACAATTTAAACCCCCACTCTCCACTTCAACCCTTTATATTATTTTATGCGGTTCAAAGAAGATAATTATAGTTTATGTTATCATATAGTAGTATTATAATATTCCGACATATGTGAGGTCAAATTAAGTTTTTATTACCAAATCCTCCAAAACCGCTTATATCAAATAATTCAGGATTTTCGATATCTTTCCATCTTTGACAAAAGCCCTTGGAATTCTTTTACCAACTATACAAACCAACTCATAATTAATCATACCGATTGTGTGGGCAACATCCTCTGCTGTAATATTATTTTGTCCTTGAGAACCAATTAGTACAACCTCATCCCCTACATCAACATTTTTTCCAATATCAGTTATATCCACCATGCATTGGTCCATGCATATTCTTCCCACTACAGGTGCAAACTCACCGTGAATAAGTACCTTCCCCTTATTGCTGAGCATACGGTTGAATCCGTCTGCATAGCCGATAGGTATTGTAGCAATCTTTGATGTTCTGCCGGTTGTAAATATCCTGCCGTAGCTTATGGAGGTATTTTTTTCTACTTCCTTTACCATAATTACATTTGCTTTAAGGGTCATAGCCGGCTTTAAATCAATCTTTGCCTTATCAACTTCATCAGAAGGGTACATGCCGTAAAGTATTATCCCCGGCCTGACCATATCAAGATGCATCTCAGGGTATTCAATGATTGCCGCACTATTTGCACAGTGCTTAACCGGGATATGTATTCCTATTCTCTGAAGCTCACAGCAAATACTCATAAACCTTTCAAACTGAGTGTAAGTGTATTCCCTGTTTTTTTCATCTGCAGTAGCAAAATGTGTAAACAGCCCTTCAATTATGATATTGGGGAGATGGCTTATTTCAACAACGTTTTTTACCGCACTGTACCCAGGCAAAAATCCTATTCTGGACATTCCGGTGTCAATCTTTATGTGGATTTTTACCTTCTTGCCCTGCCTCACTGCTTCATCGGATAAGGCCTGTGCCAAATCATGGCTGAATACCGACTGTGTAACATCATTTTCTATTATTTCGCTGGCTCTTATAGGATCAGTATATCCAAGAATAAGTATAGGAACCTCTATACCTGCTCTCCTTAACTGTATTGCCTCATCCAGCATTGATACCGCAAACCGTGATGCCCCATTCTCAAGTAGGGTTTTTGCCACCTCCTTTACTCCATGTCCATAAGCGTCTGCCTTGACTACTCCCATTATCTCAGCATTTTTGCCGGTAATTTTCCTTATTTCTCTAATATTGTGAGCAATATTATCAAGGCTTATTTCAGCCCATGCCCTATTTAATTTATATTCCATTTCTTTTGCCCCCACAAAACTTTATCTATATGTCTTTTATTATCTTTTAGTATATCCAAATAATGTTTTTTGAAAACATGTAATCAATTAAATTGTTTCAAGTATGGCAGTGGGTATATTTTCTACTATATCCATTGCGTTAAGTCCATATTCACCCTTCCAACGTGAAGCTATATCTCCTGCCAGTCCGTGGAGATAAACCCCTGCCACTGCCGCATTTGTGACATCCGCCCCCTGTCCCACCAAGGACGCTATTATGCCTGTGAGCGAATCCCCGCTTCCGGCGGTGGCCATACCCGCATTTCCCGTAGAATTAATAAATACATGCCCTTTTTTATCTGCAATAACCGTTCTTGCACCTTTTAGCACAACAGTAACACCCCATAATGCTGCAAACTTTTTTGCCACTTCAATACGGTTATCCTGTATATACGAAATACTAAGGCCTGTAAGCCTTGACATCTCGCCGGGATGTGGAGTTACAACAACCTGATTTTTGAAAACCCCAAACAGCTCGGTATTTTGGGCAATTATATTCAAAGCGTCGGCATCAAGGATAATAGGTAAATCAGTTGTCTCTGCCAACCTTTTAATTATATTATATAAACTTTTTTCAGTAGAAATACCCGGGCCTATAGCGGCAACATCACATTTTTTTAATAATTCAATTATTTCATTAAGATTTTTTTCACTGATTGTGTCTCTACTGTCAGCAAGATTGACCACTACTGCTTCGGGTACAACTGTTTGGCAAATATTTGTAATATTTGAAGGTATAGCCATATATACAAGCCCTGAACCTGTTCGAAGGCAAGCCTTGGTAGTAAGACAGCCGGAGCCGGCCATGCCGGTTGAGCCTGAAACAACTGCAACCTTGCCACAGTTTCCTTTATTGTATTCTGCTTTTCTGGAAGGAATTAAAGATTTGACAACTTCACGGTCAACCCAGGTTGTTGTCTCAGTTATATATTCAACTGCCTGACTTGGCATACCAATGCTTTCCACTACGAGTTCACCCGTATAGTCTGCTCCGGGATAAACCAGCTGTCCGATTTTGGGACATTGGAAGGTAACGGTTTTATGTGCTTTTATACATGTCTCTGAGGTTCTTCCCGTGGCTGAATCAATACCTGAGGCAATATCTATGGAAATAGTATGACGGGAGTATCTGTTTACAATATCCGTAGCCTGCTTAATAATTCCTTGGATTTCTCCTCTGAAACCCGTTCCAAAAATACCGTCCAAAACCAACTCTGCTTTTTGAATATCAGTGCAAAGCTCTTCTTGTGTTGCGTTGACACCTAAATATTTGACGGGTACACCTACGGTCTCCATTATCTCAAAATTCAACTTTGCATCACCTGTTAAAGCTTCCTTCCCAAACAGGCAATACAACTCAATTTTTTTGTCTTGAATCCAAAGGTGCCTTGCTACTGCAAAAGCATCCCCTGCATTGTTTCCTTTTCCTGCTATTATTACGACATGTATTGGTAAAGGATGTTCCTTTTCCAGATATAAATCCACATGTTTCACTACTTTTAAAGCTGCATTTTCCATAAGTACAATACCTGGTATCCCGATATTATCAATGCAGTACTTATCTATCATTCCCATTTCTTTTCCGGTAACAGCTTTCAAACTTAATCACCTGCTTTTTACTATTTACTATAAATTTCATCCAATTTTTGTAACTCATCTTTTCCCAATAAATCATGAAAGTATGAATATGTGTCAGAGTAATCTTCTGCCAGAAGTTCCCTCTCCTCAATCATTTTCTTGAGTCTTTCTTTAGCCTCTGCAATCTCCTTATCAAGTTCCGTAACCCTTACCTGATTTTCCCTTATTGAAAAGTACACCTGCTTTACAGTGTACTCCAAAAGCTGCAGATTTTCTTCCCTGATTTCCTTTGGGATATCCAGAAGCCTTTCTTGATTTTCTTCCATTTTCTTATTTATAGCTACTATGGATTTTTCACATTCCTGCATTTTAGTATGTGCTTCCTTATTGTTTTTGTCAAAAACCTCTGTGGTAAGCCTAATAATGCTGTCCATACATTCTTTCTTTTTTATTGAAATTTCCTTGGATTCTGTAATTAATCGGGATTGTTCTTTTAAAAGCTCCTTTATACGATTTTCACATTCTATTATATCATTGGTTTTTTCCATATTATTAAAAAGTCCGTTCCACCTTTCGTCAAGCGTAAGCAACGAAATATCGTTTTTGAAAAGAACCTTTAAGTCAAAACCGTGAGCTTTATTTTTTTTATTAAAAATGTTCCACATTTCAACCTCCGCAGCATTAAACCTTATCCTCAAACTGCAATGACACACATTTATAAATTATACATCAATAGTCAATTGAAAGGATTAATTTAGTATATTTATATATCGGTATAAATAGGGAAATATTTCACTTTTTAATATTTATTAATTTAATGTAAACATCACATTCCATGGCCCCTTAAAATTTGACATTGAAAAATGGAAATGTTAA
The DNA here is from genome assembly GCA_023412275.1 of Bacillota bacterium. Taxonomy (GTDB): domain Bacteria; phylum Bacillota; class Clostridia; order Acetivibrionales; family DSM-1351; genus Ruminiclostridium. The sequence goes on along the minus strand of JAEYNY010000055.1, from coordinate 90 downwards.
ACTATTGTAGTGTCAAAATATTGTCAATACTCGTTTTTGGAGTATTTTTACATTAAATTTTGATGTTCATTTTTTAAACAATAAGGGAAG
>JAEYNY010000006.1 GCA_023412275.1 Bacillota bacterium | reverse complement strand
TTTTGATATATTGAAAATATTCTTTTATTATCGGAAGATTTCTTTACATATAATCTATTATGTATTAAAATAAATACATAATATAACGGGGGTGATGGAAATGTCTGACTTTAAATCCACGGGCTATGAGAAATCTAATTCACACCATTGCCAATGCTGTACCTGCATGGAAGGATATCCTAAGAAATGTGATTGCGGGGGTTTGATTCACGTAGAGAAAACCGAAAGTGATATTTTCGGCTCACTTCTGGTTTTCAGATGTGACAATTGTAATTTTGTTTTTGATATTCAGGAAGAAGAGTACTAGGGGATGTTGCAAAACTTAATTTTTATCTTTTCTAGCCGTACGTGAGTACAGGTGTTAAAACAAAAAACTTTCTGTTTTGCAACAGCCCCGCCTCAGCCCCCTATATATTTATTCTACTTTTCCAAGTAAAAAACTTATAATCAAAATAACAAAAACTATTGTTGTTATAATTACATACATATAGTCTTTTTCTTTCAGAAAAGTAAATATGGACACTCCAACTCTGAAAACAGGAGTCATTATCAAAATCAACAACCCGGTAAGAATCACCGCATAGGGCTTTAATACTGTCAATCCGCTAAAAATATTCCTAGGGCTCGTTGGAAAGGAGCTTCCGGGGTAACCGCTCTTACCCGTTGCAAAAAGGAGTATAAGTCCGAAGCCTATTACAATTGCACTGACAAATACTCCGATTCTCAGAATTTTACTGATAAATATCTCTGTGCCTTCAATTTTGGATTTCATAATTTCACTCCTTTAACTATCATCTGTATTGACACATAAAGCAAAACTGGGATAAATACCAGTCTCAGAGTTGAACTTTTCAACCTTTGCATTACTTTTGTTCCGATAGAAGCACCAAGAAGAACACCCAATGCCACAGGTGCTGCAATACTGGGATCTATGTTTCCTCTTGAAAGATAAATTCCTGCACTGGCGGCAGCGGTAACACCTATCATAAAATTACTTGTTGCCGTTGAAACCTTCATAGGCAGCTTCATAAAAGAGTCCATAGCCATTACTTTGAAAATGCCGCTGCCTATACCGAGAAGTCCCGAAATGACTCCTGCCACATACATCATTCCAAAACCACCGTAAACCCCTGTTACATTGTATTCCACAGTTTCAGAGAGTACCTTGTCATAATAAGCACCGCTAAGGTTCAGTTTTTCAGCCAACGGTGAGGGGGAAATATCCTTAGGAAGCTCCTGCTTTCTCTTTTTAAACATGTTAATAGCAGAGTATAAAAGCAGCAATCCAAAAATCAGATACAGGTATTTGGTGCTGAACAAACCAGCTAGGAAAGCACCTGTGAGAGCTCCTGTTGTTGTAGCAATTTCAAGAAACATTCCGACTCTTACGTTAGTTATTCTGTCTTTAAGGTATGCTATGGCAGAACCGCTGGAAGTAGCTATAACAGAAATAATACTTGCACCTATTGCATATTTAATATCAATGCCAAGCAAAAGGGTAAGTGCTGGGGTTATTATTATTCCACCACCAAGCCCAAGGAGTGAGCCAAGAAATCCGGCCAATACTGATATGAATAATATTACGACTGCAGTTGTTATCATTTTCAAAACCACCTTAGTATTTAATGGTAATATTCAAGTAACATTATACCAAATATTATACGGAATTATGTTATTTCACATGAATTTCAATTGAGCTAATCCGATAAATATTGTTATAGTACAACCTCATAATATATAATATAAGTGTAATTATGTAACATATGGTTATAATGTGAATTTAAGGTGATAACAAGTGATACGACACAAAAGACAGTAGTTCTGAACTTTATTAATTATATTTATGGGGAGGATGTAAAAGATGAGAAAATTCCCAATTATCTTCAACAGTGAACTCAATTGTATTACAAGTCCAATAATCTCACTTATGGCATCGAAAAACTTGGAGTACAGATTAGCTTTTGCATACATATGGGGCTTTACTTTCTCTGATGAAGATCCAAACTTTCCGGGCGCATTAGGCACAAGAATCGAAGAGGGTTTCAATAATGTATTTGAGTGTCTAGCTGAATTTTATAATGTAGAGATTTGTAGGCATTATGATATATCGTCAGAGGAAGTGTATCAGATAATCAAAGAAGAAACCTCCAAAGGTATGCCCGTAATTATTTTCACAGATATGTATAACTGTGTATGGACTAATGTATTCAAAAAAGTACACATTAATCATTCTTGCACAATAGTAGATTTGGATACGAACGGAAATCTCTATTGTATTGATTCGGCACCGCCTTGTAACGGGGCTATTATGAAAATTGAAGACTTTCATGCAAGCTGTAAGGGGTGTATAACAATAAATTTAGATAGATATAAGAATGCTGATATAGATTGGAGAACGATTTTACATAATTCGGTAAACCGAGCAAATAAAAATGATACTTTTTCTTCACTATCCAAATTCGTAAACAGCTTTAATAATTCCTTTGATGTAGAAGCTGAAATAAAAACTGCTCATGGAAATGAGCCACGTGCCTCTTATATTATATGGAGACTTTTGAGAATTTCCGGTGGCAGAACACTTTTTAGTTTATTTTTAGAACATTTAGGGGAAAGATATAATAATACAGAGTTACTGAATTTGTCAAAAGAATTTAAAACTATAAGCAATAAATGGAAAATTAATCAAGCACTTGTTTTGAGATATATGAACAATCCAGAAGATAAAGATATCCTTAATAGATTATCAAATAACTTTTTATTTATTTTAGAATCTGAAGTCAAAATGGCAGAAGCATTATCAAAAATATAATAAATGGCATAATATATTATAAAATGCAACAGAAATGTTGCATTTTTTTTTGTGCAACCATTTACAAAATTATTTTATTAATGTATTAATTTGGTATAATTGTTGTATAGGACTCATTTTACCATAATAAGGGTAGAAGGGTTCAGGATAATTTAATCCAAATCAAAATAATTTTTTAGGGGGAGTTAAAAAAATGTCGAAAGTACAAAAAGAAAGGAAAAGAAGACTGTCGGTCTTGCTGATCATTGCTCTTATAGCGGGACAAATTATTTCAGCATTTACAGTATCAGCAGAAGCACCGCCTACTTCTTTTACACCGGCTGAAGGCTGGGAGAATTATAACTATTTCAACTTTGCAGAAGCACTGCAAAAATCACTTTACTTTTACGATGCAGAGAAATGCGGCGAAGAAGCCGGTTACGACAAAGGAGGCAGGCTTGAATGGAGGGGTTCATGCCATGAAGGAGATGAAAAAATACCCTTAAAGTACACCAACCTGTCTGCTGCTTTTTTAGAAAAATACAAGAGTATAATTGATCCTGATGGAGATGGTACAGTAGATGTACACGGTGGATTCCACGATGCAGGAGATCACGTTCGCTTTGGTCTTCCACAGAGTTACGCTGCCGGTACCCTTGGATGGGGTTTCTATGAATTCAGGGACTCCTACAAGGCAATTGGAGAAGAACAACACATGATTGATATTCTAAAATACTTTACCGATACATTCTTACGTTGCTCATATCTTGACAAAGACGGAAATCTCATTGCTTTTTGCTATATGGTAGGTGAAGGCGACGTGGATCACTGTTACTGGGGGCCACCGGAACTATATCCTGAAGAGTATCAAAAGACCAGACCTTGCGATTTTGCTACTGCTGAAACTCCGGGTAGTGACGTATGTGCAAGTACTGCTGCAGCACTTTGTACATCATACCTGAATTTTAAGGATACAGATCCGGAATATGCAGAAAAGTGCTTGAAGGTCGCAAAAGCCATGTATGAATTCGCTAAAAAATACAGAGGTAAGGCCAATGGTGACGGCTATTATACTTCTGATTATGATGAAGATGAGTTGGCTTGGGCTGCGGTATGGCTTTATCAAATCACAGGAAATATGGATTACATAAAAGATATTGACTCTGTTGATGCCCAGGGAAACTATACCGGATATATGAAAAAAATAATACCTGAAACCTATAATACAAATACTTGGTATAATTCATGGACTCATTGCTGGGATGCGGTATGGGCTGGAACATTTTTAAAGCTCAATGAACTTTTACCGGATAATAAACTTTTCAACTTTATCGCAAGCTGGAACGTAGAATATTTGTCCGGCGGTGTAGCAAAGCATGCCGACCCAAATGATCATAACTATTATAAACCATCACCTGCCGGATATACTATGATAAACGGCTGGGGATCTGCCCGTTACAATACAGCAGCGCAGTTGTGTGCCCTTGTATATATGAAACATCATCCGGAAAGAACAGATTTCGGTGAATGGGCAAAGCAGGAGATGGAATACCTTATGGGAAGAAACCCTATGGGATATTCTTATATAGTGGGCTATGGCTATGAACAGGGACTTCCTTTTGCACACCATCCTCACCATAGAGCAGCTCACGGCTCAAAAACAAACAGCATGAACGACCCTGTGGAACACAGACATATATTATGGGGTGCATTGGCCGGTGGACCTGATTCAAATGATTATCATATAGATTCAACAACCGAGTATGCATATAATGAAGTTGCAGTTGACTATAATGCTGCCTTTGTAGGTGCCTGCGCGGGATTGTTTGAATACTATGGTCAGGGACAGAAGCCAATAGCAAATTTCCCACCAAAGGAACCAAGAGCCGATGATTACTACTGCGAAGCTCGTGTAGCAAGGGAAACTGCTGACAGTACACAGGTAGTTTTAAGAATTCATAATGAATCCTGTCAGCCACCTCATTACGAAACAGGAATGAAGGCAAGATATTACTTTAACATTAATGAATTGTTAAAAAGTGGACAAACTATTGATGATGTTATATTTGCAGTAGAGTATGACGAACAGATTTCCATGCAGCAGGACCCTATTAAGTACACAGGGCCTTTCAAATGGGATGATGCAGGAACATACTATTATGAATTTGATTGGAGCGGAAGTAAGATATATGGAGATAGAGAACTTCAAATTTCTTTCCGTGCAAAACAGGATTCCAATTATCTGACTCATTGGGATTCTTCAAATGACTACAGTATGAAAAACCTGACAACCACATATGCAGTAACTAAGAATGTGCCTGTATATTTGGATGGAAATTTGGTATATGGTGAAGAAGCTCCAAAGCTCGATCCGTCTACTGACCCTGAAAATCCGGATAATACTCCGCCATCAATAAGTGTCTCATATAAGTGTGGTACTTCCGATACCATAAAAAATACCATAAGGTCTTCAATAAATATAAAAAATACCGGAACTGTTCCCATCAATCTGTCTGACATAAAACTACGTTATTGGTTTACAAATGATGGGAACCAGCAAAATTCCTTTACATGCGAATACGCAGCGTTAGGAACCGCCAATGTTACCGGTAATTTTACCAATATATCCAACCCTGTTGCGGGTGCTGATACTTATTGTGAAATCGGATTTACAAGCGCAGCAGGAATAATCTCACCGGGAGGAAGTACAGGAGCAATACCATTCAGAATAGAGGGTACAACGGATTATGACAAGACCAACGATTATTCATATGATTCAAAAATGACTGATCTTGGTGATAATACAAAAATAACAGGTTACATAAAGGGCGAACTCAAGTATGGTGTAGAACCAGTTGTAATTGAAACTAAAGTTACACTCGGCGACTTAGACTGTAGCGGAAGCGTTGACGCAATAGACGTTGCTATCATGAAAAAGTACTTACTGGGAATTATGGAACTGGATTCTCAAGGTTTTGCCAACGCAGACTTTAATGGAGATAAAGCTGTTGATGCGATTGACTTTGCGTTATTTAAAAAGGCTCTTCTTGGTGGGGGAATAATCCATTAAGCAAGTAAGCCATCATCTATTTTAAATGATTAACTATCTGGGATATAAACAAAACTAAAACAAAAACAAAAAAAATAAAAACCGTACTCTTATTCGAATAACAATGTAAACAGGATAGGGTACGGTTTTTAACACTGATTATTTAAAAATGTGTAAAAAAGGAGGTAGTTGAGTTGTATAGTATTAAAAAAGAGAAAAAAAGATGGTTTAAAAAGCAAAGAAGTATTCTATCAATGCTATTGATTGTTTCTATAATTGCAGGACAGTTTTTTATAACAAGTGGTATATCTGCCGAAGAAGAAGTAAATTCAGCGGGGACATCTGCTACTGCGGATGCAACTTCAGAATCGAAATTTACACCAGCTGAAGGTTGGGAGAATTATAATTACTTCAACTTTGCTGAAGCATTGCAAAAATCAATTTACTTCTACGATGCTGAAAAATGCGGGCCTGGGGTTTCAGGAGGTAAGATTGAATGGAGAGGCGATTGCCATGTGGGAGATTGTAATATTCCACTAAAAAACACATCTCTTTCTGCTGAATTCATAGAAAAGTATAGAAAGATACTCGACCCTGATGGGGATGGAACAGTAGATGTACATGGTGGATTCCATGATGCTGGAGACCATGTAAGGTTTGGACTTCCTCAGAGCTATACAGCAGGTACTCTTGGATGGAGTTTCTATGAATTTAGAGATGCTTTCAAGAAATCAGGGCAAGAAGAACATATGATTGATATTTTAAAGACATTTACAGATACATTTTTACGTTGCTCTTTTCTTGATGAAAATGGAAATCTGATTGCTTTCTGTTATATGGTTGGAGAAGGTGACTTGGATCATTCCTATTGGGGACCACCTGAATTATATCCTGATAATATACCAAGACCTGCAGATTTTGCCACTGCTGAAACTCCTGGTAGTGATGTTTGTGGTAGTACTGCTGCAGCACTTGCCACATCTTATTTGAATTTTAAGGATGACGAGCCTGAATATGCGAATAAGTGTTTGACTGTTGCAAAGGCTATGTATAAATTCGCAAAGGAAAATAGAGGAATGTCTAATGGTGATGGTTACTATACTTCAGCATATGACGATGATGAAATGGCTTGGGCGGCGGTGTGGCTGTATGAATGTACTGGCAATATGGACTATATAAATGATATTATGTCAGTATCAGAAGACGGTAAATATTATACTGGATATATGAAAAAGATTATACCTGATACATTTAATACAAATATGTGGTTTAATACATGGACTCATTGTTGGGATGCAGTATGGGCAGGAGTGTTCGTAGAGCTGAATGCTTTATTCCCAGACAATAAGTTATATGACTACATTGCTCGTTGGAATACAGAGTATTTGTCAGGTGGTATGGCGAAGCATAAGGAAGCCAACGATAATGGCTATACTTCAACATCACCTGCAGGATATACGATGATAAATGGATGGGGATCAGCTCGTTACAATACGGCTGCTCAATTATGCGCACTTG